>DATETD010000309.1:0-3184 GCA_035283885.1 Rhodocyclaceae bacterium | reverse complement strand
GTGCGATAGGCAATGTCGTCGATGATCGAAATCTTGTCGGCGATCGACTTCATCGCCACCACCGTCGACTTCACCGCCTCGCCGCCCGCCAAGGCATCTTCCGCCGATTTGCGCGCAATGCCGTCGGTGGTCTTGGCATTGTCGGTGTTCTGTGCAATCGACGCCGCCATTTCCTCGATGGCGGCCGTGGTTTCTTCCAGACTGGAGGCTTGCCCCGCGCTGGCTTGCGACAAGCCTTGCGAGGTAGCGGAAACCTGAGTCGATGCATTGGTCAATTCGCCCGCCGCCACCGTCACTTGACTGATCGTTTCCGATAATTTGGCTAAAGTGTTATTCACGCTAGCCTGCAATTCGCCGAAATCGCCTTGATAATCGGCGTCGATCGTGCGGGTGAAGTCGCCTTGCTCTATAGCAGCCATGACACGCTTCACATCGTTAATCGGTTCGGCTACCGCCGTCATGGTGTTGTTGATGCCGTCGATAATAGTGCGGAACTCGCCCTGGTGTCTGGCCACATCGGCACGGCTCTCCAACTGGCCCTGACGCGCCGACGTGGACAACACATTGGCGTCCGCTGCCAAGGCTTGAATCGCCGCACTCATTTTCTTCATCGACACCATCAAACTTTGGGTGTCGCCGGATTTCAGTTCGATTCGGGTCGAAAGATCGCCGGCGGCAATCTTCTCGGCGAGTTCGGCTGCCGTAACCGGCTCGCCGCCCAATTGTTGCTGGAGCAAGCGATAAGCCAAGGTCAGCGCCACCACCAGCACCGTGAAAGAAATCGCCAGCAGGGCATAGATCAAATGCTCGCGATTATGTGCTTGGGCGGCGGCGGTTTCGGCGGTTTCGGCGGTGCGTTTGTCGAGTAGGCTAAGAAACTCGTCCACCGGCTTCATAATCTTAGCCTTGTTGATATGGTAATCCCGGTCATGCATCATCGTCGCGGCCTGCTGTACCGTCGGTTGCGCGTTGGCGGATGTATCGGACTTATCGCTATCGCCGTCTTTTTTAGTCGCTTTTGCCGCATTGACCGCATTCATTGCGATGGTTTCCGTTTTCACCAGCGCGTCGGAATTGGCCTTGGCCTCTTCGAGTTTGCCCAGTTCCTCCTTGCTGAATCCGGCCTTACTCATCAGATCGAGCAAGGGCACGGCCTCTCCGGGCGGGCGCGGCGCTTGATCGGTGGCGGCGACAAAGTCCCAATAGATGCGCTCGTAATTTTGCGGTCGGGGCTTCTTGCCGTTGCGGATATCGAGAATCTCGAAATACTGCTTCTCGTAGCGCGAGTCGCCGGAGACCACGAAGGTGCGAGCCAGCCGAGTTAGATCGTCCGAACTTTGACGCAATTCGTCGGCCAGCAGATAGGACTGGTAACGCGACTGTTCGGCTCGGCGCAACTCCTGATAAGACGAATTCAAGGAGTAAGAGGTCAACACGATAAGCCCCATCAAAATGGCAACCGTCACGCCTAGCCAGGTGAAAATTTGTTTGATGCTCATATGCGATTTCATTCCAGTTCTCCTCGGTAATGCTGCATTGTTGAAAAGCTTCAGCTACAAATAATTCAAACTAGCTACTGATCGACGCTATGCCGTCACTATCTGCTGGCTGCGATTTATCGAGCGGGTAGCGCGTCGATCCGCCCCGGCGCAATAGCGCACCAAGGCCGGCACATCGAGGATCATGCCGACTTCGCCGTTGCCGATAATCGTCGAGCCCGATACCGCCGGCACTTCGGCAAACAACGGCCCCAAGGGCTTGATTACCGTTTGGCATTTGCCGTAAATCCGGTCCACCACCAATCCGGCGGCGCGGCTGCCGAAACGCACCACGATCACGCGCGGGCGCGGATGCGGCTGTCCCGGTTCGCCGAAGAGCGTGCGCAGCCGCACGAAGGGCAAGGCTTCTTCGCGCAGTTCGAGGTATTCCCTATCGCCGATATCGGGCGGCAGTTCGATACATTCCACCACCTGATCGAGCGGGATAATGAAATGCGAAGCGCCGACGCCGACATGGAAGCCATCGATAATCGCCAAGGTCAGCGGCAGACACAGCCGCATCGTCGTGCCTTGTCCCGGCGCCGATTCGATATCGAGCGTGCCGCGCAAGGCTTCGATATTGCTGCGCACCACATCCATGCCGACGCCGCGACCGGATAAGCTGGTGACTTTTTCTGCGGTGGAAAAGCCGGGGGCGAGGATCAAGCGATACACGTCTTGATCGGAAAGCTGGGCGTCGGTAGCCACCATGCCACGCTCGATGGCTTTTTTGAGGATGCGCTCGCGATCCAAGCCGCCGCCATCGTCTTTGACTTCGATGTTGATGCTGCCGGACTCGTGATAGGCGTTAAGCTCGACCGTGCCGCGCGCCGGTTTGCCGCGCGCCTTGCGCACCGCTGCCGCTTCGATGCCGTGATCCATCGAATTGCGCACCAGATGCATCAAGGGATCGCCGATCTTATCGACCATCGATTTATCCAGTTCGGCATCGGCGCCGCTAATCTGCAATTCGATATCTTTGCCGAGTTCTTTCGAGACGTCGCGCACCACGCGCGGGAAGCGCGAGAACACTTCGCCGATCGCCACCATGCGTAGCCGCAAGGCCATATCGCGGATGTCTTCGACCAACGACAGCAGCACTTCCGCCGACTCGCGAATTTCGGGCTGATTGAGGCGGCTGATCTGCAAGTGCGTGCCGACGCCGGCAATCACCAATTCGCCGACGCGGTCGATCAAGGCGTCGAGTCGTTCGGCGGGCACTTTGACGTTTTTCGAATCGCCAATGCGCTTATCTTCGACGCGCTTTTGCTTTTCGGCGGCGGCTTCGACCACGGCGGAATGGATCGCTCCTTGCTCGACCAGAATGTCGCCGAGTCGCGTGCCTTCGGCATGGCTGCTTTGCGCCTCCAACGCTTGGTTCAGTTCGTGTTCGGTGATCGAGCCGCAGGCGACGAGGATTTCGCCGATGCGCTTGGCGTCCTCATGGAGCGAGTCGATTAGCGCGAGGTATTCTTCGATCCGGCTGTGCGGCGGCAGGATGACGATTTTCGACGACGAGCGCACAAAATCGAACACGCTTTCGATCTCCGACTTGGTCGCGCTGCTGAGAAAGGCGATTTCGAAACCGAGATAACAGATTTCGGGGTCGGCGGCGGCGAACTCGGGCAAGGCGTCGGCGATGGTTT
>DATETD010000308.1:0-8953 GCA_035283885.1 Rhodocyclaceae bacterium | reverse complement strand
CCTGCCGCAGGTTGCGTCACATCGTCGCCCAGTTGCACTTCTGCCGGGGCGCGGCCTTTTTCCAGCATGGCGATGCGCACCGTCAGACTCTTGCGTAGTTCGGTCGTGTCCAGCCAGCGACCGCCGGTCGACGGTTTAGGGCTGTAGCCAGCCGGATTGCTGGAATCGAGGTCGATCCAGAGCGGCGCGGCGCGATTGCGGATATCGTCGGGCGGCGCCGAAAACATGACGATCTTGCTGCCCCAGCGTCTGGCCCAACGCGCAATCCAGGAAAGATGACGCGCCGGCAGTTCGAAGGGGCTGGCGGTATGCAGTAAATGGCATTCGGCGTAGGCGGCGAGCGGACGCGTCGGCGTGCTGCCATGGCGCACCGGATCGTTGACGACGATCGTCGCCAGTTTTTTTCGTTCGACCACAGCGAAGATCCGATGCAGCCGTTTCCAATAGGCGGCGTCGGGCAATTGTTCGCCCTGGCATAGCGTAACCTGCCAATCGGTATATACCGCCAAGGTGCGTTGGGCGACGAGGGCGGCTTGAGCGTCGATCTCCTCGCCGTCGCGACAGGTGTCGAAGCAACGCAGATAGCCGCTGGCCAGGGCTTGCCATACCGCGAGCGTGCTTTCTAGCGCCGATTGTTCGGGCGGCGAAAACGGTAGCGGACGTCCGACGAATTTTTTGGCGACGTCTTCCTGTGCGGCGCAAATTGGTCCCAGCATCGCTTCGAGTATCGCGAAACGGGTTGTCGCCGCGAGGGTATAGCGATGCAGCAGATTGAGTTGTCGCAGAAACATCGACTGAGCTTGAATCGCGTTGGCGAGGGGGACGGTGGCGAGCCAGTCTTGACAGGCGATCGCGGTCAGAAAGGCGGGGGGTTGTTCCGTGCCGGTATCGGGAAGTTCGAAGTTCATGGTGCGATTTTCATTGGGCAAATAGTGAAGGGTGCGAACCAGGAAGTTCAGTCTGTAGGCGGCTGGCGAGTTGCCGACTCAGTTGCGTGCTCAGTTGCGTACTGAGTTGCCGCCATTGCTCTTGAGTGAGTTCTTGTCTAGGGCAGATCGGACGTAGCGCGGCAGCCCAGGTCGAGGCCGGAAAATGGCTGTCGTCGCGCCAGCGCGGGATGATGTGCCAATGGACATGAGGGGTCATATTGCCGAGACTGGCGAGATTGATTTTGTCGGCTTGCACCGTTTGGCGCAACACATATTCGACGCGCACGACGATATCCATCAAGTGCTGTGCTTGAGACGTCGTAAGATCGCTCATTTCGCCGATATGTACGTTCCAGATCACCCGACAGTAGCCCGGAAAATACGCCTCGTCGCCATGCGCGATCAGCACCACGCGACAAAGATCATCCTGCCAGAGTAGTTCGCCGCCTGGATTCGAGCAGAGCGGACAAGGAGTTGAAGCGACCATAGTGGGAAGATAACAAGGAGTTGAATCGACCATAGTGGAAGGATAACGCCAATCGGCCCAGCTGTGAAAAGAAACAGGCGCGGATAGCGATAGCCGTGTTCCGACCGACCGAATCGCGCTTCAAGCGGCCTGTGGATTTCCCAGCAAGGAACCCTGCGCCTGATGGCAGGCGGCGGCGCGCAGCACTGCCAATTGCTCGGCAGTTTCCACGCCTTTGGCGACGACCTCCAATCCCATGATCGTGGCCGTCGCCATGATCGCGTGTATCACGGTTTGGTAATGCAGGTCGGTGGCGCAGTGTTTTATCAGGGAGCGGTCGATTTTCAGCGCGTCGAACGGGATGCGGCGTAGCGCCAGTAAATTCGAATAGCCCGAGCCGAAATCGTCGAGCACGACGCGGATGCCGCGCTCCTTCAGGCTACGCGCCAACGCTTCGGCGCGTAGCGTATCTTGCATCGCCAGGATTTCGCCGATTTCGATTTCGAGCAACTGCGGCGCAAGTCCGGTGCGTTGCAAGGTCTTGCACAGCCTATCGACGATATCCGGGCGAGCGAATTCGCGTTCGGAAAGGTTGATGGCGACGACGATGCCAGGCTCGGCGATTTGCCATTGACGCGCTTGCAGGCAGGCGGTTTCATACACCCATTCGCCGATCGGCAGTATCAAGCCGGTTTCGGTGGCTAAGGCGAGGAAATCTTCGGGCAAGCGCAGACCGTGTTGGCTGTCTTGCCAGCGCAACAGTGCTTCATGGCCATAGACCTGACCGCTGGGAATGTGGATCAAGGGTTGGTAATGCAATACAAATTCGCGTTTATCGATCGCTTGGCGTAATTGATTTTCCAGTTCGGTGCGGCGCGACGGTTTGTCCAAGAGATCGGGGCTGAACACGCACATGTCCGCGCGCCCACGACCCTTAACTTGATACATGGCGGCGTCGGCGTTTTTCATCAGCGTTTCGGCATCGCGACCGTCGCGCGGCGACAGGCTGATGCCGATACTGGTGGTGATCGTCGTTTCTTTGCCGGCCAACATCACCGCAGCTTTCATCGAATCGAGAATTTTGACGGCGACCGCGCGCGCATCGGCTTCGTCGGTAATTTCAGGCAGCAAGATCGTGAATTCGTCGCCGCCCATGCGCGCCACGGTATCGGAGGCGCGCACGCATTGGCGCAGCCGATTGGCGACTTCTTTGAGCAGAATATCGCCGGCGTCGTGGCCTAAGGTGTCGTTGATCTGTTTGAAACGGTCGAGATCGAGAAACATGATCGCCGGGGTGCGGTTTTTATGTCTTCTAGATTGCGCCAACGCTTGATCGAGACGGTCGAGGAACAAGGTGCGGTTCGGCAATCCGGTCAAGGCGTCGTGAAATGCCTGATACGTCATCATTTCTTCGCGTTTTTTGCGTTCGGTAATGTCCGAAAAAATCGCCACATAATGCTCGATTTCGCCGCGCCGGTTTTTCACCGCGCAAACATTCAACCATTCGGGGTAAATCGAGCCGTTTTTACGGCGGTTCCAGATTTCGCCGCGCCATTCGCCGGTATCGATCAGGACTTGCCAGAAGGCTTGGTAGAACGCCGCATCCTGTTTGGACGATTTCAAAATCGCAGGCGTTAAGCCGATGGCTTCCTCTTCGGTATAGCCGGTGGTGTTGGTGAATGCCTGGTTGATCATCTGGATACGCGAATGCGCGTCGGTGACGGCGATGCCGTCGAGCGAGTTTTCGAACACGATGCGCGCCAGCCGTTGTTCCGCCAGCAACTCTTGCACCTTGACCATCACGCGATTGAAGGCGGCGATCGCCTGTCCCACTTCGTCCTTGCCGCGTTGTTGCAGCCGCCGACCTTCCTCGATGCTGCCGTCGGCGATCTGTTGCAGGCCCGCCGTCATCTTGCGCAAGGGGCGCGTCACCAGGCGCGAAATGAAATACCAGATAAACGCGGTCAGCGGGAAGCACAACAAACCCGCAGCAGTCAGCGCATTGATGCCGAATTGATACGCGGTTTCGTTGGCGCGCGCCAGAGAAAGCTCCATGCTGACTGCGCCGAGTATCGTGCCCGGAGCGACGTTATGACAATCTAGGCAGTTTTTGCCCAAGTAATTTTTCAGGGCGATCGCCGGCAAAATCGCGCGCAATCGCTCTTGGCCATCGGAACCGACAAACACTTCGTAATGGGTTTTGCCGGTGGTGAGTACCTTGTGCTCGGCGGCGTTCGAAGGCGACTCGCCCGCTTTTCCCTGGCCGAATTGATCGCTCACAACATGATTTCTAAATACTTTCAACGATTCGATATGGTTGCTGTCGCGGATTTGATCCAAGAAAATATCTCTTTGAGATACTGTGCCGGTAATCATCATGCCCGTCAAACCGGCCATGGTCATTTGATGCACGCTGACGGCGAAGTCTTTGGCTTGATCGACGGCGATTTGTTTTTGTTGCAAGGTGGCCCAATGGATAAAGCCGATGCCGGTGACGATGGTCACTACCAGAATCGCTATGACCAATCGCACCCAAATTTTGAAATCGTTGAATTTTATTGACAAATTCATAGTTTTATATACTCAAGGTATTCTGGCGATATTATAGCGATCGATTGAGCCAATGCAGTGCGCCTTTGCCGGCGATGCGACCGGCAGCGCAACAGGCGCTCAACAGATAGCCGCCGGTCGGCGCTTCCCAGTCGAGCATTTCGCCCGCACAGAATACACCCGGTAGAGTTTTCAACATCAGACTATCGTTCAGAGCCGAAAAATCCACGCCGCCTGCGCTGCTGATCGCTTCGTCCAAGGGGCGCGGCGCTATTAGACGTAAGCGACACGCTTTGATTCCCGCTGCAAGTTTGTCGGTATTTTGCCGCTCTGCGGACGGAAGCGATTCGAACAGCAACGCCAGTTTAACGCCATGAATTCCCGCGTGCGCGCGTAAATGGTTCGCCATGGAGTCGCGACCGCGCGCCTCTGCCAACGAGGCTTGCAAGGCTTCGAGGCTACGGCCCGGTTGCAGATCGAACTGCAGATCGGCATAGCCTTGCGCTGCGATCAGATCGCGCAGCGGCGCCGAGAGCGCGTAAATCGCGCCGCCCTCGACGCCATTGCGGGTGACGACGAATTCGCCGCTTTTTTCCAGTGTCGCGCCGCCCTGCGTGCGTAAGCGCGCTTTCACCGCCTTGACCGGGCTGCCGGCATAGCGCTCGGCCAGATGCCGGCGCCAATAGTCGCTCCAGGCCGCATCGAAACCGCAATTGGCCGGGCGTAGCGCTTGCAGCGGAATCTGCTGCTCACGCAGCAACTCCATCCAGGCGCCATTCGATCCCAGCGCGGCCCAACTGCCGCCGCCCAAGGCTAGAACCACGGCGCGCGCTCGAACGCGGACCTCGCCGTCGGGCGTCGCAAAGCGCAGAGCGCATGGCGGTTCATGCCATCCGCACCAGCGATGGCGCGGATGGAACACCACGCCGGCTTGGCGCAGGCGATGCAGCCAGGCGCGCAGCAAGGGCGCGGCCTTCATTTCTTGCGGAAACACGCGGCCCGAACTGCCGACGAAGGTCGATACGCCAAGGCCTGCGGCCCAGTCGCGCAAGGCTTGCGGGCCGAATTCGGCGAGCCATGGCGCGACGAACTCACGGCGGGCGCCGTAACGCGACAGAAACAACTCAGGGGCTTCGCTATGCGTCAGATTCAAACCGCCGCGACCGGCGAGCAGGAATTTGCGCCCGACCGAAGGCATGGCGTCGAACACATGCACCGCCTGCCCGGCGCTGCTCAACACTTCCGCCGCCATCAAGCCCGCCGGCCCGCCGCCGACGATAGCGACGGCATTCAGTTCAATCGGCGGCATCGGTGGCCAACGCATTGGCCAGGCGCACATAGTCCTCGACCGCCAGTTCTTCGGCGCGCGCCGTCGGCGCAATCGCCAGCGCCTGCAATCGGTCTGCGTCGATCAAGGAGCGCAAGGTGTTGCGCAACATCTTGCGCCGCTGCGAAAACGCCATCGTCACGATGCGCGCGAACAATGCGGCATCGCGCACCGTCTGGTTATCCGTCTCGCCAGCGCCGACTTTTGCCGTGGGGCGCGGAATCATGCGCACGATGGCCGAATCGACCTTAGGGGCGGGGTTGAACGAGCCGGGGGCGACGACGAACAGCCGCTCCATGTAATAGTGATATTGCAGCATTACCGACAAGCGACCGAATTCATGACTACCGGGTTCGGCGACCATGCGGTCGACGACTTCCTTTTGCAACATGAAATGCATTTCGTCGACGCTATCGACGAAATCGACCAAGTGGAACAGCAAGGGGCTAGAGATGTTGTAAGGCAGATTGCCGACGATCTTGAGCTTTTTGCCGTGGTAGAGCGACGCAAAGTCGAATTCGAGCGCGTCGCCTTCATGCAGCGTCAAACGTTCGGCGGGGTAGCGTTGGCGCAGACGCGCGCAAAGATCGCGATCGAGTTCGATGACATGGAGATGGTCGAGCCGCTGTAGCAGCGGATCGGTCAGTGCGCCGAGACCGGGGCCGATTTCCACCACGGCATCGGCGGCGCGCGGTGCGATAGCGTCGACGATTTTTTGCACCACGCCGGGCGAGACCAGGAAATTTTGGCCGAAACGCTTGCGTGCGACATGATTCTGTTCACTTTTCATTGGATTTCAACCAGACGGCTAAACCTTGGGCATTTAAATCGAGATCGTGCCGCCAGTCGTCGAGCAATTCCGCATCGCTTTGGCGGTAGCCGTAGGCGCGTGCGGTGGCGAGCAGATAGTCGGCCAGATCGGCGCGAATGGCATGCGCCGGTTCGGGCGCATCGGCGGCGGCGTGCGCGATGGCGACGTAGCGGTCGACATGGCCGTGCAACTGTTGCAGTAAACCGGGCGGCGGCGTCAAGCGTCCGAAATGGGTGAGGTAAAGCGCTGCGGGATCGAAGGCCAGCAGGCGGCTGATCGTTTGCTGGGTCGCGTGCGGATCGAATTGCACCGGCGTTGACGATGGCATCAGCAATCGCATGTCGACGGCTTCGGACGGCGGGAAAGCGATTCCGAGCGCATCGCCCGAAAAAATACTGTTCGTTTGGATATCGATAATCGCCATATGATGAAACGCATGACCCGGCGCATCGACGAACAGCAATTCGCGCGCGCCCAGCATCAGACGGCTGTTGTCGCGCGCCTCGATAATGCGCTCGGCGGCAATCGGCAGCAGTTCGCCATACATCGCATCGGCGCGTTCGCGGCCATACACGGCGCGCGTGCCGGCCATCAGGCGCGAAGGATCGCACATATGACGCGAGCCGCGCGGATGCACCACCAATTTCGCCTGCGGAAAGGATTGCATCATCGCGCCTGCGCCGCCGGCATGGTCGAGATGGATATGCGTGAGTATGACATAGTCCACCGCTTCCGCGCTAAGGCCGAGTGCGGCGAGCGCTGCCAGCACGCGCGGCAGGGCGTGATAGGTCGCGGTATCGACAATCGCGATTCGCCCTTCGCTTTGCAGTAGATGGATTGCGGCGAAGTGCGGACGGATATAGCCGGCGTCTAAAGTGAAGATGCCATTTCGATGGTCGATTAAATGATCGGCTAGGAAGGCGGGCATAGCGAGTCTTTCAGCTTGCGGCAATTTCGGCGAACAGCGCGAGGGTTTTTTCGGCTTCGTCGGTATCGAGCTTGGATAAGGCGTAGCCGACATGGACGATGACATAGTCGCCGGGCTGGATAGCGTCGACCAGAGCGAGCGAGATGGTTTTCTTTACGCCGTCGAGATCGACGAGCGCATTTTGGCCGTCGAGCAGTTCGACCACGCGTACCGGTAGGGCGATGCACATTTTATGACTCCAAAGTATGTTGGGCGATCCAAGCCTGGCCGACGGCGATTGCGGCGTCGCCGGGCGAGAGATGGATAGGAAACAGCACGTTCAAACCGCGTCGCTCCAATGCGCGGCGCAAGCCGCTAGCGAGTAGGCGATTGAGAAAACAGCCGCCGCCGCAGGCGACCGTGGTTAATCCTTGGTCGGCGGCGGCCCAGGCGATCCATGCGCTGAGCGCGTCGATCAATGTAGCATGAAAGATCGCCGCGGCGCAGTCCACGTTCGCCACCCCGTCCGCCGCCCGATCCAGCGCCGCCAAGCAGGGCGCTAGGTCGAGTTGTCCTGTCGGTTCGAGAACGAAGCCCGATGCTATGGCGTCCGGCCAGCCGTGTGCGTCGATATGACAGGTCGCCGCCTGTTCGAGCGCAATCGCCGCTTCGGCTTCGTAATTCATGACGTTGCAGAGGCCGAGCAAACCGGCGGCGGCGTCGAATATGCGCCCCATACTCGACGTGCGCGGACAATTGAGGTCGCGCTGCAACATCGCGGCGACCGTAGCCGCAGCGGCCTGGTCGAAGCGTGCGGCGATATCCGCATTGCGCCCCAGCGCATGATAAACGGCGGCGGCCATGCGCCAAGGTTCGCGCGCGGCGCGGTCGCCGCCGGGCAGCGGCAAGGGCTTGAGATGGCCGAGGCGGCGGTAATTCGCGCCGTCGACGCGCAACAGTTCGCCGCCCCACGCCGTCCCGTCAGCGCCGAGTCCTACGCCGTCGAGCGCCAAACCCAGCACCGCGCCGCGATGCCGGTGCTCATAGCATACGGCGGCGATATGCGCATGGTGATGTTGCACCGGCACGGTCGCCGCGCCGAGTCGGGCGGCGTGCAGCGCCGCTTGTCGGCTGGAAAAAAAATCCGGATGCAGATCGTGGGCGATCAAGGCCGGCGGCGCGCCCAGCCAATCGAGCATCGATAGTAGCGTCGCGGCATGGGCGCGGCAGTTTTCCGCGCTATCCAGATCGCCGATCAAGGGCGATAGGCGGATTTCGTCGCCGTGCATTGCGCAAACGCTGTTCTTGAACCAGGCGCCGACGGCGAGAATGGGGCGGCTCATGCCTGGGCGCGAGCTAGGGCTAGGCCGCGCTCCAACCAATTGAGCCAGGCGTCGAATCCTGCGCCGGTTTTGGCCGAGATTTCGATAATTTCGATCTGCGGATTGACGCGTCGCGCATAGTCGAACGCCAATTCGCGCTCGAAGTCGAGATACGGCAACAGGTCGCATTTGTTGAGCAGCATCAGCCGTGCGGCGCGAAACATATCGGGATATTTTATCGGTTTGTCCTCACCTTCGGTCGTCGACAGGATCACGACTTTGCAGGCTTCGCCAAGGTCGAAGGCCGCGGGGCACACCAGATTGCCGACGTTCTCGATCATTAAAATGGAACGATCGGTCAACGGCAGCTTTTCCATGGCGTGGCCGACCATATGCGCATCGAGATGGCAGCCCTTGCCGGTGTTGATCTGCACCGCCGGCGCGCCGGCGGCGCGAATCCGTTCGGCGTCTTGGCTGGTGTGCTGATCGCCCTCGATCACCGCCAGCGGCGTCTGGCCGTGCAGCATCGCAATGGTCTTGACCAGCAAGGTGGTTTTGCCCGAGCCGGGGCTGGAGAGCAGATTCAGCGCAAAAATTCCTTGCGCGGCGAGCCGCCGCCGGTTTTGCGCAGCATAGGCGTC
>DATETD010000307.1:0-4395 GCA_035283885.1 Rhodocyclaceae bacterium | reverse complement strand
AGCCGAAGATGAGCGTGATCGAAGGCCTGCGCACCGGCACCGACAACCTGCCGATCTTCGATATGAACGTGACGCATCAGCATATCGACCTCAGCAGCGTCTCGCACAGCGGTCGCAGTTCGCCGCGCAATTCGCAAGCCGAAGCGATGGCGAAATCCGGCGTCGATCAATACGACATCCCGGCGTTCCTGCGCCGTCAGTCGGATTGAGTTAGCTTAAATCGATATATCGATAAGAGAGCGACGGGGCGATCCGTCGCTTTTTTTTCGCCTCCCTAAAAGTCGGCGCTGGCGGGACGGATGGGGGCAGCGGCGGACAGGATGGCAGCGCGCAGTCCATCGCCCTGCGCTCAAAACACCCCTCGCGCATTGAGAAAAGCGCCGTACTTTCTATCTTCCTGCATGATATGGCGGAGTAGCCAGAGTTCGATGAAACGCTGAAAGCGCGCCTTGTCGGGAAAGTCGCCCGACACGACGCGCTCCTTGTATTCCGCGACTTGTCGAACCAGATCGGCGTGCTTGCGGCAATGATCTTCGGTTGCCGGATAGCTGTGCCGCATCATCAGCTTCTCTTCCGTGTCGAAATGATGATGTGCGTAATCGATCAACTCGTCGAACGAGCGCGCCAAGGAATCGGCGCCGGCGCTCGCGCCCAGTTGTTCGACAATGATATTGGCGATTTCGATCAGACGCTCGTGCTGCCGATTCAAATGCTTCACATGGATCGACAGCGCTTCGCTCCAAATCAACTTGTCCGCGACCAGCCCGTCCTGAAGCACCGAAATGGCGCGCTGTTGGTATTTTTCGAGCAGCTTCCAGCGCAAGATAGGCACGTCTTCGAGCAGCTCGGGAGGAATCCGAATCACCGTGGCTGCGCCGAGCGCGCGCATGGCGAACAAACTCGGAACTTTGAAAATCGTCCCTTCTTCGCCGAAAAAATCCTTTTCGGTCAGCACATCGAGCACGCGCTCGCCCAAAGAGAGTTGCACATGCCCGCTACGGACGATGTTCAAGCGATGATCGTCCTTGGTGTCGATTGCCTCGTTGGCGCGGTAGCACTGCTCGCTCGCGCCATGGACGATGCGTCCGAGCACGTCCACCGGCAAGCCGTCTTCGAACAGACTGGTCGATGTCAAAAACGCCATGATGTCGGCTGCACGCAGATGGCGATTGTGCAGATCGTTTCTGCGCATCACTTCGAGATACAGCGCCGCCGGCAGTTGCAACAGATGCAGAAACGACGATGCGCGATAGGTGTGATTGGCGGGGCGGTCGTTCAATACCGCACCGCCGCCGATCAAAACCCCCGCCGATAAATTGCCGAACAGATTGTCGCGGGTGCGGATTTTTTCAACCAGGCCGCTCAATAACAACAGGACTTCTTGAGGTTTTTCGCCCTCCTTGAGAATAATCGCCCCCGGATTGACCTCGATAATCGGGTGATTGATCAACATGCGCAATCGATGCAGCGGCAAGCCCGGCAGATGCGTTTCGAGATAACTGAACGCATGCCGGCGCAAGCTGTCGGACTGGCTGTCGATCAGCATATCGACGATGCCGAACGACGCGCTTGAGCCGATTTCCTTTTCGGCGGCGTCCAGATCGGAGGCGCGATGCGAGAGCAGTATCCGCCGGGAGCCATCGTTGCGGAAATCCTTGGCGTTGCCGTGAATCATGCCGCCGCCGATATCGATTTTTTTGATGTCGACGGGTTCGGCATACGCCGAATGGATACGATCGAACGCCGCTCGATCCAATCCAGGCGCATCGGGCTTATCGGTCACCATGCCTTCGAGCACGTCCATCGATACGATATCGCCCCAATGGGCATAGCTGCGATATCCCTCGCCCCACAATGTGCGGAACACGAAAACGGTGGTTTCGATCGGATGCGGGGAGAATACCGGCTTGACTTCGAGGCCTTCGATGTCGTTCCATTCCTCGGGCTGCAAATCCCGGATGTCGAAAAAATCGGCGAAATGACTTTCTTCGATGCCCAGCAAGGCCGTGAGCTTTTTAGCCACCGCATGCCGCACCATCGGGGCGGCAAAATAGCGTATCCGTCGCCCGGCCCGCATCAACACCGTCAGTCCGGCAAAGTGGTCGTCATGGGCGTGGGTCTGGAAAATCCCGTCGATCTGATCGATGCCGATCCCCAAGGCCGTCATGGTGTGCGACAGTTGCGGCTCGGCGTCGATCAGATAGATTTTTCCCTGAAACGCAATAATGCTGGACATGCCGGGTCGATTGACGTCCCAACCGTCGCCTTCGCCGGAGTGAATGATGGAAAAATAGCCTGGATCGAATCGACGATACCCCAAAGGATAGGGGCAGGCATATTTCTCGTCGGAATTCAGATTGAGATTGACCGTCGCGGTTTCGCCTTTGTAAGCGAATTCGAACACATTGGTCATCAAGCGACGCACGGTCGCGCCGCCCGTCATCTCGACGGGCGCGTCATTGACGACGAGGCCTTCGAGCAAATCGGTGGTCGGTCGGATCCGACCGAACGCAAACGCCAGCTTGAGCCGCATCATTGCATCGGCCTGCGCTGCCGGAACCCCCGCCTCCATCAGTTCCTCGCGCGACGTCAGGCCGTAATTGCCGCGGTAAATGTAGCGCATCTGACTTTCCACCTGCGCGGCCGACCCGATCAGCAAAGGTTTCCGTCCCGAATTATTCGGATGCCCCGGCACCGCAAGGCCCTGTTTATACAGCATTTGCAGCACAGGAAATTCGGCCAGGTTGGCGAATTCGCCATTTTGGGCGGAGATGTCGGAAAGCAGGATGGCGTTCGGCCCGGTTTCGCAGGCCAGTCCCTGGATTTCCTGATGCTGGATCAGACCGCGCTTGATCAAATGCTTGACGGCGTCCGCCGGGCATCCGCATAAGACACGCAGATCGATCTCCGGGATTTCAATCCATTGGACGCCTCGAGTGACGTCGAGTTTTCTGATAAGCATCCGCCTATTATGAACGATAAGCCATCGCGGAACCAGTTTTTTAGCCTTGTCCAATGAGGTATGAGTCTGAAGGAATCGTGTATTTCCAGCCCGAAATGAGCCTGAGGCGACAAATCTGAGGTCAAACGGAAGCTTGCAGGCTATTCGTCGTCCTCATCGTCGTTATCCTCTTCGTCATACGCAGGCGATGCGCTGCGGTAAGGTTGGGTCTGGGGCGGCGATGGTTCCGGCGCCGATGCGCGATTCTTGGCGGCAGGGGATGTCGCCTGCGTTTCGCGGCGTTCGTCGCGCGCCGCTGTCGTCGGCGTCGACTGGCCGTTGTAGAAGCTACGGCCAGCGCCCGAGGTCAGCGAGTTCACCACGGTCGCATCCCGCTGCGCGGGCTTGGTCGTCACCCAGGCCACGCGCGCCACCCGCGGGCGAGCGCCGGCTTCGCGATACAGCATATTCATCGGCGCTTCGAGCGCGCGCAAGGCCTCGATGCGTTTGGGCGGCGAAGGGTGAGTGGCGAAGAAGTCGGAACCCGAGCGCCCCCCACCCGTAGCCTTCATCATCTTCGTCCATAGCGTAGCACCCGCGGCGGGTTGGTAACCGGCACGAGCCACGAGTTCGATCCCCAGCTTATCGGCTTCGGTTTCGGCCTCGCGGCTGTTCGGCAGTTGCAGAAAAGCCAGCGCCGCCAGCGTGGCCCCGGCATACACCGCCTCTTGGTGTTTGGGCTGGGTTGCGACGGTAACGCCGATGGCCGCCGCCGAGGCGAGCACGCTCATCGACATTTTCTCCGCACCATGGTCGGCCAAGGCATGGGCAATCTCATGTCCCAGCACCTGCGCCAACTCGTCGTCGCTCGGCTTGACTTTTTCGAGCAGGCCGGTATAGACCGCCATCCGTCCTCCGGGCATACAGAACGCATTGACGGTCTCGTCTTCCTCGATCACCTCTATCGTCCACAGCCACTTGGCGCTGTCGGGACGGTAAGCGACCGCCTGATCGATCAGCCGATCGGCGATGCCGCGCACGCGACCGACTCTGGGATCGTCGTCCAGAATCTTCTCCTCTGCGCGGAAGTCCTTCATCATCGACGAGTAATAGCCGGCCGACTGCGCGATCGCCGATTCCGAACTCACCAGCTTGACCTGGGTGCGACCGGTCATCGGGTTCGTCGCACACCCCAGCAGCAGACTGCCGACCGCGAGCAGAATCAGCCAGAGTTTTACGCAGCGCATCGAGTTGTGTTTCATAACGTCGGCCTCCATTGGATGGCGCGATCTTAATACGCAATTGCCTGTGCGTGCGTTGTTTGGTTTCCTATCGTCGATTCAAGCGAACCGGTGCGTAGGCTTCACGACAAAATGTCCAAACTTGGCAAGCTTGCCGAATTCCTTGTGATATTCTCTGTCGGATATGCGTGACAGAATAAATTTTCACATCGA
>DATETD010000306.1:0-7342 GCA_035283885.1 Rhodocyclaceae bacterium | reverse complement strand
AATCCGCGCCGAAGAAGCCTTAGCGCAAGCGCAAGAACGGCTGCATGCCTTGCAAATCTCCGCGCCCGCCGCCGAGGCAGAACTGCGCAGCGCGCGCGACGCGATGCAAAGCGCGCATCGCCGCCTGACCGAAACACGCGCGCGTCATCAAGCGTTGCAGCAATTGCAGGCCAAAGTCGCCCAACGAGGCGAGATCGGCGATTGGCTCAAGGCGCACCAACTCGGCCAAGCGATGCCGTTGTGGCGCTCGATTCAGGTCGAAGCGGGCTGGGAAACCGCCGTCGAAGCGGTATTGCGCGAACGCTTCGCCGCGCTCGCCGCGCCCGTCGGCGTCTTGCGCACCGCGCTGACCCATGCGCCGCCTTCGATCCTGACCTTGACGCTCGCCGATCGAGCCGCTGCAAACACACCGACAAGCCCCGATCCGCGCGCATTGCGCCATAAAGTCGCGTGCAGCGACCCGCTGTGGTCGGCGGCGCTCGACGAATGGTTGCGCGACGTGTATGCCGTCGACGATTTGTACGAATCCTTGCTGCACGAGTTGCCGCACGGCGGGCTGTCGTATGTCGCCCGCTCCGGCCATCTGCTGACCGCGGTCGGCCTGACGCTGTATGTGCCCGACGCCAAAACCCATGGCGTGATCGAGCGCCAACGCGAAATCGACGAGCTCGCACTACGTCTGGAAGCCGAAGAAGAGGCCGAAGACCAGGCGCGCGAACACTTTCACGCCGGCGAACGGCACGTCAACGAGCAACAAAGCCAACTCGCCGCCGCGCGTCGCAACGCGCAACAGACGCAGCAGAGCTTCCATAGCGCAGAAGTCGAAGCGCTGAAGCTGACGCAAGCCCAAGCGCGCTTCGAAGAACGCTCGACCCAGATCGACCGCGACCAAGACGAATTACGTCGTCAAGAAGACAGCGAAACGACGCGACGCGAACAGGCCGAGCTGCAAATCGACATCCAGCGCGAACGGCTCAGCGAAACGCGCTTGCGCATGGATCAAGCGACCCATGCGCAACGGATCAAGGAAGACGCCTTGCGCGAAGCGCGTTCGCAAGAAAGCCGGCTGGCGCGCGAAGCCCAGGAAGCGGCGTTCAGCGAACGCGAATGCCTCTCGAAACTCGAAGACACCACACGCGCCACCGCGACCGCCACGCAGCAACTGGAACGTATCCGCAGCGAATTGGCGAGCATCCGCAGCGAACTGGCGGGTATCGACGACCATCTACTGCAAAGCCGTTTGCATGAAGCGCTGGATCGCAAACAGGCCAGAGAGTCGGCGCTGGCGGGACGGAGGAACGACTTGGAGAGCGCCGCGAGCGCCTTGCGCGCGCTGGACGAACAGCGGCTGACGCTGGAATTGCGCGTCGCTCCGCTACGCGAGCGCATCAACGAACTCAAGCTCAAAGCGCAAGCGGCGCAACTGGCGACCGAACAGCATCAAGAACGCCTCACCGAACTGCACATCGTCACGGTCGACGACGAAGCCGAATTCGCCGCAGAATTATCCGCAAATTCAGCCGCCCCGCTCAAAGACAACCAATTGCAAGGCGAAATCGCGCGACTCAATCGCGAGATCGACGCCTTAGGCCCGGTCAATCTCGCCGCACTCGACGAACTCACTCTCGCTACCGAGCGTAAAGGTTTTCTCGACGAGCAATCGAACGATCTGAATCAAGCGATCGCCACCTTGGAAGACGCAATCCGCCGCATCGACCGCGAAACGCGCGAACAATTGCAGACGACTTACGACAGCGTCAATAGCCATTTCGGCGCCCTATTCCCGCAACTGTTCGGCGGCGGCGAGGCGCGACTGATCCTCACCGGCGACGAAATACTCGATGCGGGTATTCAGATCATGGCCCAGCCGCCGGGTAAAAAGAACTCCACCATCCACCTGCTTTCGGGCGGGGAAAAAGCTCTTACCGCAATTGCGTTAGTATTCGCACTTTTCCAGTTGAACCCAGCGCCGTTCTGCATGCTCGACGAAGTCGACGCGCCGTTGGACGACTCGAACACAATACGCTTTTGCAATATGGTCGAGCGCATGTCGACCAACACCCAATTCATATTCATCTCGCACAGCAAAATCACTATGGAAATGGCGCAACAACTGATCGGAGTCACCATGCAGGAGCAAGGCGTATCGCGCGTGGTGGAAGTCGATATCGACGAGGCGATGCGCATGGTCGATAGTTCACGGGAGGCTGCATGAACGATTTTCAAATGGCTCTAATCGCCGTCGGCGTGGCCGCACTCGGCGGCGTCTGGGTTTATAACGTCTGGCAAGACCGTCGGCATCGCAAGGAAGCCGACGACATCTTCAAACGCACGGTCGGCGCAGGCAAACCCGCCGCCGGCCCGCCAACCCACTCCACATCCGCCGCCGCTACCGCTGCCGCAACCGCCGATGACCCGTTGCTGCCGCAAAATCCGCATACGGAGGCGCTGATCGAAAGTCTGAGCCACCCCGGCGAACGCTTGGAGCCGCGTTTGCCCGACGTCCCGGAATCGCCTTCCCGGTCGATCGACGACGCCGTTTCCGCGCCGCCGTCCGCAACGGCGGCAGCCGAACCCACCGCCCACGATGCCGGAGCGCGCAAACCCAGCAGCGGCTGGACGCCGTTGCCCGAACAATGGGCGGACAGCGTGACCGACTGCATCGTGCGCTTCGCCACGCCTCAACCGGTGGCCGCCCCTTTGCTCTGGCATGCCTATTCGGCCTGGCAAGGCAAAGTCGCCAAACCGTTGCGCTGGCTGGCCTGCGATCTGCCGGGCGCGCATTGGCACACCGTCGATAGCCGCGACAACGGTCACTATCGCGGCTGGGCGCTGGCCCTCCAACTGGTCGACCGGCGCGGCGCGATCTCCACCGAAGAACTCGCGGCCGCGCTCGGCGGCGCGCAGCAGATCGCACAAAAGTTCGATGGCATACTTGATGCGAAAGGGGTGCCCGAACTCAATAAAACGATCGAGTACGCGGGAATGCTGGATCGATTCTGCGCCGAAGTCGATATCCAGTTCGCGATTCATGTGTTCGAAGCCGGCGGCGGCGCGTTCGCCGGTTCGAAGCTGCGCGGCGCGATCGAAGCCGCCGGACTGAGTTTCACCCCGGAAGGCGTATTCCGCGCCTATGAAACCAACGGCAGCGAACTATTTACGATCGCCAACCTCGGCGAGGAGCGCTTCAGCGCCGACAAGCTCAAGACCTTGACTACGCCGGGCCTGACCTTGGTGCTCGACGTTCCGCGCGTGGTCGACGGCGTCGCAGCGTTCGACCGTATGCTGCAAACCGCCGGTCAACTCGCTGCCTCCTTAGGCGGCGTCCTGGTGGACGCACAGCGCACGCCATTGGCGCAACCGATGGTTTCCGCGATCTTGGCCAAAACCACCGAGTTGCAACAACGCATGCGCGAAGCCGAGATGCCTCCGGGCGGCCCGCGCGCCTTACGTCTGTTTTCATGAGTGCGACGCCGCCAGTCGCCGAGTTGGAGTTGGAGTTGGCGCCGCGCGCCGCCCAATTGCGCCGGGAAATCGAGCGACATAACCACGCCTACTATGTCCTCGATGCGCCGCTGCTACCCGACGCCGAATTCGATGCGCTGTTCGCCGAATTGCGGCAACTCGAAATCGCCCACCCGGAGTTGCTGACGCCGGACTCGCCGACACAGCGCGTCGGCGGCAAGCCACTGCCGCACTTCGCCCCGGTGCGCCACGCCGTGCCGATGCTGTCGATACGCACCGAAACCGACACCGAGGCCAGCGGCGCCATCGCCTTCGACGCACGCATCCGCCGCGAACTCGAACTGAGCGAAAGCGATGCACCCGTCGCCTACCTTGCGGAATTGAAATTCGACGGCCTGGCGATCAATCTGCGCTATGAAAATGGCGTGCTGACGCAAGCCGCGACGCGCGGCGACGGCCAGACCGGCGAGGACGTGACGCAAAACATCCGCACGATACGCAGCATTCCTTTGCGCCTGCAAGGGACGTTTCCCCGCATCGTGGACGTGCGCGGCGAAGCCTATATGAGCCGCGCCGACTTCGAACGCTACAACGCGCGTCAGCGCGCGCTGAATCGTCCGCCCTTAGTCAATCCGCGCAACGGCGCGGCAGGCGGCGTGCGCCAGCTCGATCCCACGATGGCGGCGCAGCGGCGCTTGTCGTTCTTTGCCTATGGACTCGGCGAAGTTGCAGATGCAGCCGCCGTCTGGCCGCTCCCTGCGACGCAGAGCGCTCTGCTCGCCGCGCTGCAAGCCTGGGGTTTGCCAGTCTGCGCCCACCGCACCGTGGCGCTGGGCGCCGAGTCGCTCGCGGCCTTCCACCGCGAAATCGGGCGCTTGCGCCCGAGCTTGCCGTTCGATATCGACGGCGTGGTGTATAAGGTCGATTCGTTGGCCTTGCAGCAGCGCTTGGGCTTCGTTACGCGCGAGCCGCGCTGGGCGGTGGCGCATAAATTCCCCGCCGAAGAAGCCTTGACCGTGGTCGAAGCGATCGAAGTGCAAGTCGGTCGCACCGGCGCGATCACGCCCGTGGCGCGCCTGACCCCGGTCTTCGTCGGCGGCGTCACCGTCACCAACGCCACTTTGCATAATCTCGACGAAGTGCGACGCAAGGACGTGCGCATCGGCGACACCGTAATCGTGCGCCGCGCCGGCGACGTGATCCCCGAAGTCGTCAATGTCGTACTCGACCGACGCCCCCAGCGCCCCAATCGCGATTTATTCGACGCCGAACCCTTGTATCCGGCGTTCGACTTGCCGCAATCCTGCCCGATTTGCGCCTCGGCCATCGTCAAGGCCGAAGACGAGGCCATCGCGCGCTGTTCCGGCGGCTTGATTTGCCCGGCGCAGCGCAAACAGGCCTTGCTGCACTTCGCCAGCCGCCGCGCGATGGATATCGAAGGCCTAGGCGACAAATTGGTCGATCAACTGGTCGAGCGCGATCTGGTGCGTAGCGCCGCCGATCTGTATACGCTCGATGCGGCCACCTTGGCGCGACTGGAGCGTATGGCCGAAAAATCGGCGCTGAATCTTCTCGCCGCGATCGAGCGCAGCAAGCAAACCACCTTGCCGCGCTTTATCTTTGCTCTCGGCATCCGCAATGTCGGCGAATCCACCGCTAAAGACCTAGCACATAGTTTCGGCCAGCTCGATGCGCTGATGGCCGCCGACCTTCAGCGGCTGCAACAAACGCCGGATGTCGGCCCCATCGTCGCACGCTCCATCGTCGATTTCTTCGCCGAAGCGCACAATCGCGAAGTCGTCGACCGTCTGATCGCCGCCGGAATAGCTTGGCCGACGATAGAGCCTAGCGTCGCCGCCTCCTCGCCCGATTCGCTACCGCTGAACGGCAAAACCTTCGTATTGACCGGAACCTTGCCCTCCTTGAGCCGCGAGGCCGCCAAAGAAGCGATCGAAGCCCGCGGCGGCAAGGTATCGTCCGCCGTATCCAAAAAAACCGATTATGTCGTCGCCGGCGCCGAACCCGGCTCGAAAATCGATAAAGCCATGCAACTCGATATCAGTATCATCGACGAATCGCAATTACAGGAGATGTTATCGTCATGAAGAAAGTCACCAAAGCGGTTTTCCCGGTCGCCGGCTTGGGAACGCGATTCCTGCCCGCCACCAAGGCCAGCCCCAAGGAAATGATGCCTATCGTCGATAAGCCCTTGATCCAATACGCCGTCGAGGAAGCCGTGGCGGCAGGTATTCGGGATATGATCTTCGTGACTGGGCGCACCAAACGCGCGATCGAGGATCATTTCGACAAAGCCTACGAACTCGAAAACGAATTGGCGCAACGCGGTCGCACCGAAATGCTGAAATTCGTGCAGAACCTGTTGCCGAAAAATATCAATTGCATTTATATTCGCCAGTCGGAAGCCTTGGGGCTGGGCCATGCGGTGCTTTGCGCCCAGCCGGCGATCGGCGACGAACCGTTCGCGGTGCTGCTGGCCGACGATCTGCTCGACGCCGAACCTGCGGTCATGAAACAAATGACCGATGTTTATGATTATTACCGCAGCTCGGTCATCGGCGTACAGCAGGTGGCGCGCGAGGACACCAAGAGCTACGGCATCGTCGATAGTCGTCCGATGTCGGATACGCTGGAGCAAATCGCGCGCATTGTCGAAAAGCCTGCGCCCGAAGAAGCCCCGTCGACCTTGGCCGTCGTCGGTCGCTATATCCTGACGCCGCGCATCTTCCACCACCTGGCGACGATAGGCAAAGGTTCGGGCGGCGAAATTCAATTGACCGACGGCATCGCCGCGTTGCTGCACGAGGAACAGGTGCTGGCCTACCGTTATCAAGGCACGCGCTACGATTGCGGCGATAAGCTGGGCTACTTAAAAGCCACCATCGCGTTCGGCTTACGCCATCCCGAGGTCGGCGCCGAATTCGCTACCTACTTGCAAACGCTAAAATGAACGCACTCGAAGCAAAAAAACTACTGGATTCGGCAGATATGGTCTGCGACGCCGAAAAGTCGGCGCTGGCGGTACGGCGCATCGCTGCCGAAATCGACGAAAAACTCGCCGATGCCTATCCCATCGTTTTGGCGGTGATGGGCGGCGCGGTCATCTTCACCGGTCAGTTGTTGCCGCTGCTGAATTTTCCGCTCGAATTCGACTACCTGCACGCCACGCGCTACGACAACGCCACCTGCGGCGGCGCCTTGTCCTGGATCGTGCAGCCGCGCGTCTGCGTCGCCGGACGCACCGTACTGGTTTTGGACGACATCCTCGACGAAGGCGTCACGCTGGCCGCCATCGTCGACTATTTGCAAACCATGGGCGCCAAACAGGTGTTTAGCGCGGTTTTCGCCGAGAAAATACTCGATCGTCCCAAACCGATCGCCGCCGATTTCGTCGGCGTGCAACTCCCCAACCGCTATGTATTCGGCTACGGCATGGATGTGCGCGGCGCATGGCGCAACCTTCCTGCCGTCTATGCGGTCAAGGACTAAAATGTGAGAAATGTGAATAATTTCACCCTTATTTCAATTTTTAAGTTACGCTTACGGTAAGCTTATTAGCTCCACTCGCTGTCGCATAAACGATGATGCACTGCGTCGGAAACTATCGTTTTTCCGCGAATAGCATTCATCGATGCACCTGTGATGCTTATGTCGACAACGGTGTTGGAAATTTTTACAGCCACTGAACGGGACGGACCTGCCAATGAAACAACTTTCGGGACTCGACGAGCTTCTGCTTGCCTACGAACAGCGCAACCAATGCATGCATGTAGCCGCATTGGGCATTTACGATCCTTCCACGGTGCCTGGCTGGCATGTGCGCTTCCGCGACATCATCGCCCATTTCCGCGCCCGTCTG
>DATETD010000305.1:0-5223 GCA_035283885.1 Rhodocyclaceae bacterium | reverse complement strand
CGAGGAGCGCATCCGCACCAAACTGCTGAAGGACGGCAGTATCGATACGGTGATCGGCCTACCCGCCAACCTGTTCTTCTCCACGGGTATCCCGGTGTGCATTCTGGTGTTGAAGAAGTGCAAGCAGCAGGACGACGTGCTGTTCATCAACGCGGCGGAGCACTTCGAAAAAGGCAAGCGCCAGAACCGCTTGCTGGCGGAACATATCGAGAAAGAAGGTTTCAATCTGAATATCTCGCGCTATATCAGCACGGCGCAAGCGGAGGAAGAAATCGATTTGCAGGCGGTTCATCGGCAGTTGACGGAGATCGAAAAGGAAATCGCGACGGCAAAAGACAAACACAACGGGTTTCTTAAGGAACTGGGCTTGCCGCTATTGCCATAAATCCGTAGCGCGTCTGCGAAAGTCTCCATGCTGTTCCCATTGAATTTATGAAGCGCATCCTCGTCGAAAATCTGCATCTAGAATACCGCGATCTCCCGGCGCAATGCGAGCATCGTCCTGTCTTGGTCATGCTGCATGAAGGCTTGGGCTGCGTTGCGATGTGGCGGCAGTTTCCCGATCGCTTGGCGGCGGCGACGGGTTGCCGCGTGGTGGCGTATTCGCGCGGCGGTTACGGGCATTCCGACGCTTACATCGCGCCGCGACAGGCGGATTATCTGCATCGCGAGGCGCAGCAGATGCTGCCGGCGTTTTTGGCGGCGCTGAATATCGAGCGGCCCATCCTGGTCGGCCATAGCGACGGCGCGAGCGTCGCCTTGATCCATGCCGGGAGTTTTGTCGACGCCGTATGCGGTTTGGCGGTGATCGCGCCGCATGAATTCGTCGAACTCGAAACGCTGGCGGGAATTCGCGTCGCGCAACAACTCTGGCGCACCGCAGAATGGCACGATCGCTTGGCGCGTCACCATCGCGATCCCGAACGGGTGTTCCGCGAATGGAGCGAAACCTGGCTCGATCCCGCGTTTCATGGCTGGAATATCGAAGCGTATTTGCAAAAAATACGCTGTCCGGTAGTGGCGATGCAAGGCGAGAACGACGAATATGCGTCCATGCGTCAGGTCGAGGTGATTCCGCAGCATATTCCCGGCGCGCAACTGTGCAAATTGCCCGCCTGCGGCCATTCGCCGTTCAAGGATAGACCCGACCAGGTGGCCGCGCTTATTGCGCAGTTTGTCGAGAGTTGCGTCGAAAAGACGGCGAGTTGAGTGCTGTTAAGCGATACGGTGTAGCGAGCGATCCGTCGCGCCATCATCGTTGGATTTCGGGCTTGCGAGTCTGCGTTATGCGCTCGATGCGTCGCCGTATCTTCGCCTGCGTTTCGGGATCGGCGGCGGCGCGTTGCTTCTGGATGCCTAGCCAGGCCAGCAAAGGACGACGCCAGCCTTGGTCGGCGGCGGTTTCGACGATGACTTCGATTTGACTCGGGTGCAGTCGTCCGACGCGCAGCAAGACGCTGGCGGCGACCAAGCGCGCCAACGGGTCGTCGATTTCGGAGAGTTCGATTTCCTCCGCCGTCTGGCGCGGATAACGACGATGCTGCGGCGGCAGGCGGTCGAACTCCAGCGTTTCCCAATGTCCGCGTAGAAAATCGGCATAGGCCGATTGCGCGGCGGCGGCATCTGCTGCCAGCGGCGCGAATTCCGGGCAGTCGTCGTAGTCCAGGCTGGCGACGCGCAGCGCGCAGCGCGTGAGTTCGATCTGCCCCAAGCCGTCGGCGCGCCCGCTCTTGGCGGCTTCGCTGCGCGCTCGCGTCAAATAGATCTGGGCCAGGCGCGAATCGCCTTCCAGATACGCGGCGACGAATTGGTTTAGCGCGGTATGCGTCGCGAGTTGCCAGTGCGGCGTCGCCGGGGCGGCGGCGCAGGCGATCAGCAGCAGGCACAGCAGCAGCGATAGCGCAGTTTTCACGGTAATTTGACGGTCGCGTCTTTGGCGAACGGCCAACGGCGGTTGAGTTCGTTCAGCAGCAGGCCGATTTCGCGCACGCTGGCTTCGACTTCGTTGCGCAAGGCGCCGAGATCGGCGCTGGCGCCATGCAGATTGCGGCCTACCGCCTGAGTATCGTCGAGGATGGCGTCGACTTTCTTCAGTTGCGCGCGTGCATCGGTGAGCGCGCCGTGGAGTTGCTTCAAATTGGCTTGGGTCGATTCGGTCAGGCCTTGCGCGCCGAACAGTTGGCGGTCGGCGTTTTCGAGCAGGCGATTGCTGCGATCCAAGGCGTCGAGGATTTTTTGCGCGTGCCGTTCGCTGCCGAGCAGGCCGGCCAATGCGCCATGGCGGCCCGCCATGCGTGCGCTGACGGTGTGCAGATGGTCCAGGCTGCGGTTGAGCTTGGAGTCCGCGCTCGACATGGCTTCGAGGTTGTCCAGCAGCGCGCGCAAACTGGCCAGCATGCGCGGGATTTCGTTGCCCGCGTCGCCGGTCAGCAGCGGACGTTCGACACGATCCGGCAAGGGCGCGTCGTCCTGCATGCCGGTATGGGCGCGCAATTTGGAGACGCCGAGCAGATTGCGCTCCAACGTGAATACGCTGGAATGGCGCAGCCAACGGGCGTCCTTGACCGGGATATCGATCAGTAGGCGCGCTTTGCCGTCCGGCCCGAGTTCGATGCGCCGCACGCGCCCGACCGGGAAGCCGGAAAAGCTCATTTCCATACCGACCATCGCGCCTTCCGAGTCGTCCGCCACCAGCGTCAGATGCTGCATGCTTTCGAATGCGCCGCGCGCATACATGACATAGAGCAGGAAGCCGCCGAGCAGCGCGCCGGTGACGGCCAATAGCAGCAGGGCTTTGAGTTCGATATGCGCAATCGGCGGCGGTGGCGGCCAGGGGCTGTGGGCGCTGGGTTCAGACATAGCGTAAGGTCAATGAGGCGGCTTCGAGCGCCAACAGCAGCAGGAACAGCGGCGTCAGCCCGGCGTCGGTGTTTGCGCTCAAGGGCAAGGAGGCGACCGCGAGGCTGAAAAAGGCGGTTCTGAGCGCGAGGCCGAGGCTGGTCGGCAGGTCGAACAGGGCGCCGATCAGGCGCGTAAACTCGGCGAAACCCCACGGCGATAGACCATAGACATCGATATACGCCAGCGACAACACCAGGGCGCTGGCGACGACGACCAAGACGAGCGTGGCGCCGATCGCGCCGATGGCGTGCGGCAGCAGGCCGTGCCGCCAGATGTCCGCCGCCGTGCGCTGCGAGCGTAGCGCCATGGTGTGTCGCGCACTCGGCGCGTAGCGCAGCGCGACGAACAAGGCGGCGAGCAACGGAATCAGTTCCTGCACCACGACGCGCACGATCGTTTCGACGGCAAAGGTCGCGAGGCCGTAGCGTTGCGCGGTCGTCGTCGATATGCGCAACAGCACCAGGCTCGATAGGGTGGTCAGCAGCGCGAATCCGGGCAGGCATAGCCACGTGTCGTACCAGAGTCGATGCGCGATCGCCTGCCGCGCCTGCGCGGTATAGCTCGACGGTGTCGCCATCGTCGCCAGCAGCCACGCCAGCGTATGCAGCCATCGTCCGGCGCCGTAAAGACGGCGTTGCAATGCGTCTGCGATACGCTGTGCTATGGAGACGTGCGCGCGATGCGCTGCGAACGGCGGCGCTAGCGATGGAGATGGGAGCGGGGATGGGGATGGCATGGGCCGATTTTACCCGCTTACCGTGCGCCGCCGAGCAGCGAGCGCAAAAGTCGGCGCTGGCGGGACGGATGGCGACGAGCATGATATGGTGCGCCTCTTTGCGACAGCCCACCCGGTTTTCAACGATGTCCGACGATTCCATAGCCAACCAACGTTTTACCGAGCTTGAGATACGCCTCAGCTTCGCCGACGACGCCATTGCGGCGCTCGATATGACGGTATTCCGTCAAAGCCGGCAGATCGAACAATTGCAGCAGGAGCTGCGCGATTTGCGACGGCTGGTGCTCGAATCGACGCCGGCGACTCCGTCTACGTTGCGCGACGAACTTCCGCCGCATTATTGATGCAAAAGCCGGTGGCGGGGCGCGGCTGCGATAAAGCCGCGTTGTTTTCATTTACCGGCGAAAAACGGAGCGGTAATATGCCCACGGGCGTCGCACATTGATTGGAGTTCATATGAATATATCCGCCGCATCGACCGCTGCATACTCGACCGACCGCTCGACTTGGCGCGCCTTGTCGCTGGGCTTGCTGTTGCTGTTGAGCATATGGAGCGGCATGACGAACGCCGCGAGCGCAAAATCGCGCAAGGCGCATGAATTCGTCGCCGCGCCGCAGGAGGTGGCGGTCGGCTTTTATCCCAATATGTTCCACTCGCTCAATCAGCAAAACAGCACCTTCTATGCGGATTTGTATCTCTGGATGCGCTGGAAAGGCGAAAACGACCCCACTGCGACCGCCGAGTTCGTCAATAACGTGGAAAAATGGGGGTTTACCGCGACGCGGATTTATGAAAAACCGCTGCGATTGAAGGACGGCCAGTCTTTGCAGCAACTGCATGTGCAAGGCCAGTTTTTTCAGCCCTTGTCGCTGCACGACTATCCATTGGATAAGCATGAATTGAGTATCGTGATCGAAGACAGCACCTTCCCGGTGGATGCGCGCGTCTATAAGGAGGACGCCGGGCAATCGCATTTGGATAGCGGGATCGTTTTACCCGGCTGGAAAATCACCGACTGGAAAATCAGCGCCGGGCCGCATGTGTACGCCACCGATTTCGGCGCGGCGAGCAATGAAAAGCGTTCGGCCTACAGCACGATACGGTTTACGCTCGCGGTCGAACGACCGCTGAATTTTTTCATCTGGAAATTATTGCTGCCGCTGGCTATCGTATTGCTGCTGGGATGTTCGGCGCTGTTTGTCCATCCCAGTTATTCGGATGCGCGCTTGGCGGCGCCGGCGGCGGCGCTGTTGTCTTTAGTGTTTTTGCAGCAAACGTATTCCTCGACCTTGCCCGAAGTCGGCTATCTGGTGCTGCTCGACAAGATTTATGCATTGGCGTATGCGGTGGTGCTGCTGTTGATGGTGTCGACTATCGTGACCTCGTCGACGGTGCGGACGGACGATGCAAGCAAGATCGCGCGCGCCGTCGTGGTTGATCGCATCGTCGTCGCCGCGATCTTGCTGGTGTTTTCCGTCGGCACGCTGTGGTTGATCGTCAATCGCGCAGCATGAGCGCGCGACGCAAAAGTCGGCGCTGACGAGACGGTTGCGGCTGCCGTGCATGTGGCGGGGCTATTCGGTAG
>DATETD010000304.1:0-11805 GCA_035283885.1 Rhodocyclaceae bacterium | reverse complement strand
CGCCGGTAGGGTTGGGTGGATGTTTCGCGCTCATCGCTTGTGACGCTCAAGGCATAATTTCGACATATTCATACACTTCCGCATCGGTAATGCGCTGGCGCACCGGCAGCGTCAATTTGGAAAACCAGTCCTGCGGTCGATGGCGGTCGATCTCGCGCCCCATAAATTTAACCAATTCGCAAATCGGCTCGACCACATTGGCGCGGTAACGCTCGTCGTTTTTGACATAGCCCAGATACAGATTCTTCATGCAATTGCCGCGACACCAGGAATAGGCCTCGCACGACGCGCACGGCATCGACGCCGTCGGCTGCAAAGGGCTTTTCTTCAGCCAATTGCCCTGGATTTCGCCCATTTTCATTTCGGGTACATACATCATATCCGGGCATGGAAAAATCGAACCGTCGGGCATCACGTTGAGCAGATGCGTCGACACGCGGCATTGGGTGCGCCCGTCGTACAACTCCTGCGCGCGGCTCGGCAGCACCTTATTGCGCACCATGCCCATCACCGGCACCAGCGGATACAGGCTGTCGGTCTTGGCGAAAAAACGGGCGATCAATTGCGTCAGCACCTTCTTGCGCTTTTCGACCGCATCGCCGCTGTACATCTCGTCGGCGACGAATTGCCAATACAGATAATCGATCGCCTCGATCGAGGTCGCGAGTTCGTCGAGTTCTTCGAAGGTGGTGTCGGGATTGCCCCAGGTGACGCGCGCGGTGATCGTGCCGCCGACACGCTCATGTACGTGGTTCAAATTCTTGATGACTTGCCGCCAAATGCCGCGACCGCGATAGCCGTCGGTAATCTGTTGGCCGCCGTCGATCGACACCAGGATATTCGACAGTTTGGCGAGCACCCAGTCGGGCAGATTGTCGAGCAAGGTGCCGTTGGTCTGCAACTGGTAACGGAACGCCGGAAAGCGCCGCATCACCGCCTGCATCATCGTCTGATTCAAGGTCGGCTCGCCGCCATAGAAGGTGACATACACCTCCTTACCTTGCAAATGGCGTTCGACGAAGGATGAGAGCTGGCCGATGTTGTATTTGATCTCGGTTTGCGAGCCGAGCACTTCGCCTACGCCCAAGGAGCAGTAGGTGCATTTCAGATTGCATTTCAGCGTCGTCAGCAATTGCAGTTCGACGCGTCCGCCGACGATGGGGTTTTCGTCGGATTGCATTGAGGTTTTGCCGGCGGCTGAAGAAATACGTGTAGTTCGAGTCATAATAGATTGATGTCAAAAATAAAGACAAGCCCGGCTCGCCCCGGCAGCCATGGGTTGCAAGGGTAAGCCATCCAGATAAACGGGAATTTAAGGCCGGCGCGGCGGCGCGTGGGCGGGCGTAGCGATCAAGCCGAAACGCACGCGACCCGGACGATGGGCCAAGCCTTGGCCAAACGTGGGGCGACACGAGGGGAATGCAAAAAACGGACGCTGATTCGACATGGTCGGTGGAATCTACCTGAGTCACGCCATCTGTCAAGAACCACGATATCGTGAGGGGTTAATTTTTCGATACCATAACGGCAGAAGCCGTCGCGCCAGCGCCGAGTTTCATACTCCTCGCGATTCGCTCGGAATGTCGTCGACGGCGAACGTGGATAACCACTCGGCGTCGGTTTCCAGGTGCAGCAGGCCGGGTTATCCAAGGATAAATCCGATGCTTTTAAGCTGTGGCGGAATTTACGATGTTGGGTCCGATGAAGCCCAGCCCAAGCTGCGCGGGCTGATCGACCGGCAGTCGGGATTCAAGGCTTTGGAATAACCTTGGTATCCGCTATGGAATATGTTGTGTCAGTACCGCAGGTCTCAATGGTGCAGGCGAAAGTGGTAGCAGTGACAATGCGCGAACCGGAAATTTCATATCGACCGCCGACGCTTGAAGTCCGCCCTAGGCCTCCATCATAGGTTTTATTCAATGCGCCAACGCCTGAAGTCGTCAATGATATAGGATTAATGGCCACAGTACTCGCTCCATTAGGCAAGGCATAATTATAAACAGCATCAGTCCCAACAGGAATAAGTTGAATAGCTCGACTGCCGGTGCCTGAGGTGGTGGTCACGGCGTCGCCAGGAAAAGATACAATATGTCCTGAAAGGGTATTACTCACAATTCCATCATAGACCTTATTGCTGGCGGAAATGCCTGAAATATTCAATGCCTTCGGCTTAATAACCGCCGTAGCGCTCGTTGCGGTGTTGTAGAAATATTTATCGGCATCCCTGCCGCCGACGCGGATCGCGACGGATATTGTCCTTGCACCCACATTTTTACTGTCGAACTTCGCGTCCGCCTCGATCTGCAAGACATCGCCGACCCGACGATCGTCGCTCAAAACGACTTTGGCTGAAGTCGTTGCATCGTATACTTTATCGACGCCAGTCGCGGCGATCGTCAACGGGATTTTCGCCGGTCGATTGAGCCAAACGCCCACGCCCGGCCCTAGGGTTTTGTTATTGGCCGTGAAATCGAGATAGGCTTTACGGGTCAGGTAGTCGGCCAATTCGCCGCTGCTGTCGAGGCTGGGCGCATGAAAATACCAGTTGGCGCGCGCGTTATCCCATGTCCATAGCGATTGCAAATAGGTCGCCGCCTGCCCGACGGCGGGCGGGGTGGCGACGGAGGTCAGGCCCGCAGGATTCAGCGCCGCGTGCAGTTCGCGCGGCGTTTTGAGTTCGCCGAGGCCGACCAGATTCCAGCCGGGGAGCAGTTTCGCGCGCAGTTCCTCGGTGCGTATCGTCGCGCCTGCGGGCAAGTCGACCGACCAGGAATCGGCGGCATTGACCCAAAAGCCATCGCCGCCATCTATCGTTTCGAGCACATCGTAGCCCAGGCTCGCGGCGTAACTCGACAACTGTTCGTTCGTCAAAAACGGCGAGTAAAACGCCCAGCGCTGGCGGCTTGCATTCCATTTCCAGACGGTGACGGCTTTATTCGCATCGCCGAAAAGGCTGTCCACGGCAAAAGCGCCAGCGGAGCTATTGCCGAGCAGGTTCCAGCCTGGATGCAGCGGAATCACGATGCGGGTCTCGCTGCCCCGATGGAACAACGGAGCATCGCGGCTGCTGACGCCAACCGCCGGAGGTTCTACAACGTCCGACGCGATGGCAGGCGTCAAGAAAAATCCGCAACAAACGAACACGCCGCCGAATCTATATGCCGAAATAGTTTTCACGATATCTCCTTAGCGATTGCGCCATGCGTAGAGCGAATATTATAGTCGACTCGATTTAGTACATGATTTCAAACGACGACGAAAAGTCGGCGCTGGCGAGACGGAAGGGGACGCCGAACGAAGACGTCGATTCGCACCCTTCGTTATTCAAGCCGATGTTTTTCAAGAAAACCGCTTCGTTTTCTCCGACTTCCGGTTACTATTCGATACAAAATCCGAGATTTCCCATCCACCCTCCGCCGACAGGACAAATCCGATGAAGCCGGGCGTCGTTCCGATCTTATTCGCATTGACATTATCCGCGCCATGCCATGCCGACATGAAGGCGGCGGAGCGTTGGGTGGATAGCGAATTCAAGCCGTCGACGCTGTCGCGCAGTCGGCAACTGATAGAAATGAAATGGTTCGTCGACACCGCAGAACGGCTTAAACGACAAGGCGTCGCATCGATCCGCGTCGTCTCCGAAGAGATCGACACCCATCGCTACGAAGCGAACGTGCTGGCCAAAGCCTTCGCCGAGATCACCGGCATCGAGGTGCGGCATGAGACGATGCCCGAAGGCGATTTGATCGACCGCATGCAGCGCGCTTTAAGCGGCGGCGACAGCGATTACGACGGCTGGGTTAACGATTCCGATCTGATCGGCACCCATTACCGCTACGGCATGACGACGTCGCTGTCCGACTATATGAACGGGCGCGGCAAGGAATACACCAACCCCGATTTGGATCTCAAGGATTTCATCGGCTTGAGCTTCACCACGGCGCCCGACGGGCATATTTATCAGTTGCCCGACCAGCAGTTCGCCAATCTCTACTGGTTTCGCGCCGACTGGTTTGCGCGCCGGGATTTGCAAGAACGCTTTCGCGCGATTTACGGCTACGATCTCGGCGTGCCGTTGAACTGGTCGGCCTACGAAGACATCGCCGATTTTTTCAGCCATCGCGTTAAAGAGCTCGACGGCAAGCGGGTTTATGGGCACATGGACTACGGCAAACGCGATCCTTCGCTCGGCTGGCGCTTTACCGACGCCTGGCTGTCGATGGCCGGGGCAGCGGACAAGGGGATTCCGAACGGGTTGCCGGTCGACGAATGGGGCATCCGCGTCGCCTCCGATCAATGCACGCCGGTCGGCGCTTCGGTGGCGCGCGGCGGCGCGGTCAATTCGCCGGCGGCGGTGTTCGCACTGCAAAAATACGTCGAATGGTTGAAGCGCTTTGCGCCGCCTACAGCGATCGACATGAACTTCACCCAGGCCGGGCCGGTTCCGGGTCAGGGACAGATCGCGCAACAAATATTCTGGTACACCGCCTTCACGGCGGCGATGACGCAGCCCGGCTTGCCGACGGTCGATGCCGAAGGATTGCCGAAATGGCGTATGGCGCCTTCGCCGTATGGGCCTTACTGGAAAACGGGAATGCAAAACGGTTATCAGGACGTGGGTGCCTGGACCTTCCTCAAAGCGACGCCCGAAAACCGCATGGCGGCGGCGTGGTTGTACGCGCAGTTCGTCACCTCCAAGACCGTATCCTTGAGAAAATCCATCGTCGGTCTGACCTTTATTCGCGAATCGGATATCAAAAGCGAGTACTTTACGCAAAATTCCGCCAAGTACGGCGGCTTGATCGAGTTCTACCGCAGCCCGGCGCGCATCGCCTGGACGCCGACCGGCGGCAACGTGCCGGATTATCCCAAACTCGCGCGACTCTTCTGGACCAACGTCGCTACGGCGATGAGCGGCGCCGCCACCCCGCAAGCCGCGATGGATGCTCTGGCGGCGGCGATGGACGACGCGTTGGGCGAGTTGCAACGCAGCGGCATGAAGAACTGTACGCCGAAACTGAATCCCAAGGGCGATCCGCAACGCTACCTGACGCATAAGGGCGCGCCCTGGAAAAAACTCGATAACGAAAAACCCACCGGCAAAACCATTCCCTACGAACACTTGCTCCAGGCATGGAAGGAAGGGCGAGTGCGGTAATGAATCGTCCTACTACGCAGGGTTCGAATCGGATCGGTCGGTTTCGCAACCGCATTGCCGCGCCGTGGTTTGTCGCGCTGATCGTCGCCGCGATCGTCGGCCAAACCGGCTGGGCGATTCGGCAAGACCGACAGTTGACCTTGGAATCGGAAAAAGATAACGGTCTGGTCGCCGTCAGGCTGCTCGAGGAACACGCCAGCCAAACCTTGCAGGATGCGATCCGTCGGCTCGATCTGCTGGCGGCGGAAATTCAGTCGATGATACAAACGACCGACGATCCGCAAACCGCCTTACGCAACGTCATAGCGACGCATCGCTTGCAGGAAACCGGCTATCTTAAGGCATTGCAATATATCGATCCGAAAGGCATGAGCTGGATCGCCTCGCCCGACTATCCGGCACATCGCGTCGATCTGCGCGAGCGTTCGTATGTGCGCTATTTGATCGACCATCCCGGCAATACGCAAGCGTTTATCGGTCATCCGTATCCGAGTCGCTACGATAGCCAATTGGCGATTCCGGTCGCCAAAAACTTGTACGATCTCCAGGGAAAACACTTAGGGGTGATTAGCGTCGATATCCGCGTATCCTATTTCGGCGGCGTCTACGGTCGCGTCGCCAAAGCCAATCGCGCCAGCCTGGCCTTGATCGCCGACGAGGGTTTCGTCATTGTGCGCTCGCCGTTCGAGGCGCGCTACGCCGACCGCGACCTGACCGATTCTCCGATGCTCGCCTGGCTGCGCTCGGCCCCGGACGAAGGCGCATTTATCGATTCGTCGTTTCTCGACGACGAAACCGCCCGCTTTTATATTTATCGCAAAGTTCCGGGTTTTCCGATCGCCACGGTCTATGGACGCGATATCGACAGCATGTATTCGGCGTGGAGCGACCGCACCCGCGACCGCTTGCTGATTTCATGCGCGACCATCGCCTTGCTCGTCGCGCTGACCTGGCTACTGCAAATGCATATCCGGCGTTTGCGCGCCTCGCGCGAATCCCTGCGCGAAAGCGAGGCCAAGTTCGTCGGCTTGTTTCAACAATCGCCGGTGCCGCTGGCCTTAGTGCGGCAACACGACGGCGAGATCATCGAAATCAACAACGCTTGGCAGCAACAGTTCGGTTATGCTCGCGACGAAGTCGTCGGGCATTCCGTCGCCGAAATCCATCTGTGGGTGGATCTCGTTCAAAAAGAAACGCTCAAATGGCGACTCGTGCGCCAACGCTTTCTCGATCGTTGCGACGTCATGCTGCGACATAAGGACGGACGCAATATCGTTTGCCTGGTTTCCGCGCAGGTCTTCGTTTCGAAAGGCGATGAGCAGGTGATATTCAATGCGATCGATGTCACGCGGCAGCGCGAGATCGAGCACGAAATTCGCGAGTTGAACTCCCAATTGGAGGAGCGCGTCAAAAATCGCACCGAAAACCTGGAGCAGACCAATCGCGAACTCAGCACGGCCCTGGCGTCGCTCAAAACCATGCAAAACGAGTTAATCCGTTCCGAAAAACTGGCGGCCTTGGGTTCCTTGGTCGCCGGCGTCGCTCACGAACTCAATACGCCGATCGGCACCGGCGTCACCGTGGCGAGCATGTTGCAGGATCAAACCCGAGACATATCGAACGAATTCGTAACGGGTAAAATGCGCCGTTCGGCGCTCGAATCCTTTCTGAGGAACACCACAGAAGGAACGCGCATCCTGATGAATACGCTGCATCGAGCCGCCGAACTGGTCAGCAGTTTCAAGGGCGTGGCGGTCGATCAGGCGAGCAATCAGCGCCGACGCTTCGATCTGAATCGGGTGCTGCATGAGATTGACACCATGCTGCAACCGATGTGCAAGAAGACGCCCTACCGCCTGATCTTCGACGAAGCGCCCGAGATCGAATTCGACAGCTATCCGGGCGCCTTGAGCCAAGTGCTGACCAACTTCGTCACCAACGCCCTACTCCACGCCTTCGAGGGACGCGAGCACGGCGAGATGCGCCTTTGCGCGCGCGCGCTCGACGACGAACGGGTCGAAATCGCCTTCAGCGACGATGGCATAGGCATTGCCGAAAATATCGTCGGTCGAGTGTTCGATCCGTTCTTCACCACCAAACTCGGCCAAGGCGGCTCGGGGTTGGGAATGCATATCGTGTATAACATCGTCACCGAAGTGCTGGGCGGGCGCATCCATATCGACAGCACGGTGGGCCTAGGCACGCGAATCTCCGTGATTATCCCGCGCAAGCCTTGAATATGATGGAGCATCGAAGTCGAAAGCCTGTCCACGAAAAACACGAACGAAAGACACGGATGCCTGAAGATGTCGATCAGTTTTGGCGTCGATCTATGAATCTGATTTTTTTCGTGCTTTTCGTGTTTTTCGTGGACAAAAGAAGCTTGGTCTATCCCTCGGTCTGAAACTGCCCCACGGCCTTGCGCGCTTCGGTCGCACGCTCGTTGAGCGCGAGGATTTCGCCGAATACCTGCTCCAAGGCGCGCGAATTGTCGTCGATCACCGACACCATGCCGTCTCCATGACGAGCGATCTGCTCGCTATGCTCGGTCTGCTTGACCGTCGCCGCCTCGATCGACTGGATACGCTCGAACGCTTGTTGCGCCGCCGCACGTATCCGCGACATTTGCTCGGCGGTCGCATGCACGGTAGCGACATTGCGCAGCACCGTCTGGCGCGCTTCTTCGGTTTCCTCGCTGGCGCGCGTGGTTTCGTTTTGCATCGCCGTCGTCGTCTCGGCGATCTCCAGCGTGGCTTTGCCGGTGCGTTCGGCCAGCTTGCGCACTTCGTCGGCGACGACGGCGAAGCCGCGTCCCTGTTCGCCGGCGCGCGCCGCTTCGATCGCCGCATTCAACGCCAATAGATTGGTTTGTTCGGCGATTTCTTGAATCACCGCCGCAATCCCGCCGATCGCCGCCGATTTGCCGCGCATATCGCCGATCACCGCCACCATACGCTCCAACGAAGATTGCATCGCGCCGACTTCGTTCGCCGTCGCCACGGCGACCGCTTGTCCCTCGGTCGCAATCGATTTTGCATTTTCCGCCGACTCGCGCGCCGATCGGGCCAAATCGGCGACATTGATAATGCCGCCATGCACCGAACCGATCGCCGATCCGACGGTGCGCGCCGAATCCTGCTGATGACGCAACTGCGATTCCAGCGTAGACGACAGCGATTGCAAGCTTTGCGACGATTGTTCCACGGCGTTGAAGCTTCCCTTGACCGTCGCCAAGGTCGCCGCCACCGCATCCATAAACCGGTTGATCGCCTGTGCGATCTTGCCGATTTCGTCGTTACGCCCGGTGCGGTAGTGCTGGCTCAGGTCGCGCCGCTCGGCCATGCGCGTGAGGAAAGCGGACATGCGGTTCAAAGGACCGATCGCAAAGCGCTCCAACAACCACCACAGGGCGATCGCAATCACGAGCGCTTGCGCGATCAAGGCGCCGAGCATAATCCATCCAACATTGTTGGCGAGTGCCGTAAATTCGCTCAAATAACTGCCGGAACCGACCACCCAATTCCATGGAGCATATTCTGAAAACGCCACCACTTTTTGGCGGGCTTGGGTTTCGCCGCGCTCGCTGTTCATCCAGGGATAGAACATCAAGCCCTTGCGCCGATCGATTAATTCGCGGATGAATTCGCGTCCGTCGCTATCCTTGGCGCCTAAAAAATTCGCGCCTTCCTTGACGGGATGGACGATCAATTTGCCCTTGTTTTCGCCCTCGCGACCATCAAGTACATACACATAACCGGTGACGCCGACCCTGATGGCGCGCAACCGGTCCTTGAGCCGGTTCATCGGCGCCGTAATATCGATGCCGATAAACAATATGCCGAGAATCCGGTTCTCCGCATTTTTGATCGGACGGTATAAGGTCATGTAATCCTTACCGAAAAGTATCGCTTTGCCGATATAACTCTCCCCTTGCGCCAGGACTTGCTGCGCCGGATGGTCCTTGGCCAGCACCGTACCGATGGCGCGCGCGCCCTGTTCGGTTTTGAGCGAGGTCGATATGCGCACATAGTCGTCGCCCGATTTGACGAAGATCGTCGCCACACCGTCGGGCATTAAACGCGTGTAGGTATCGACCTCGTCGAACTGATTGTTCAATAGCTTGCCGCCATACAGCAAACCCGGCGCCTCCTTGTCGCCGGATTTAATCCGTTGCGACTCGTCGAGCGAAAACTTATGCTCGGCAAAGTAGCTCAGAAACAGCGAACTCGACGTATTGGCGAGCGATTTCAGGCTCTCGTCGGTCGCCGACACCAGATCGACGATCATGCGATTCTGCTCGGTCAATTGCTTCGCCGCATCCTCGATCGCAATATTTTGCAGATAGCGCGTCAACGTAAAGCTAAACGCGCTCAAGGTCACCACAATGACGCTGACCAAGGCCAGCGTCAGTCTGAACTTCAGGGAAGTCGATTTTTTCATGAGTTGCATGGGGGGCGTATCCATTCGTCGATAACTGCGCCAACTATAGCAAGTATTTCGGGCAAGTATTTCGGAATGTTTTGCATCCAGGCGTCCCGATCCGTCCCGCCAGCGCCGACTTTCGCAAACGATCGGCCTAGAAAAACATCTGTCCACGAAAAACGCTAAAAGCACGAAAATAATCGACGACAGTCCTGCTTTTTGGCGATCGCCCGACGGGTGAATAAGCTCTTCAGCACAACCGCTTGTTTTTGTTCGTGTCTTTCGTGTTTTTCGTGGACGGAAGAGGTTTTCAGGATCAGCCGCGAATATTCGATTGGCTCGAAAACTCGATCAATTCCACTTTAGGCGCGGCCTGCCAGCCGGCTTGGCGATGTTCGGCGACGACATTGGTGAAGATGCCGCCGCGCACATAGAAGCGCGCTTGCAGGCGCATGAAGCGCGGCTGCAAGGCGGCGACCAAATCGTCGAGAATACGGTTGGTCACATCCTCGTGAAAATGGCCTTCGTCGCGGAAGCTCCAGATATACAACTTGAGACTTTTAAGCTCTACACATAGAGCGTCGGCGATATAGTCCAAGGTCAGCACCGCAAAATCGGGCTGGCCGGTCTTGGGGCAAAGACAGGAAAATTCGGGAATTTCCATATGAATCTGATAGTCCCGATGGGGCGCGGGATTGGCGAAGGTTTCGAGCTGCTTGCTGGGGTTTGTCGACATGATTTAATTTGGGAATCGAATTTCAAGGCGTCGAACGCGGAAAAGCAGGCCGGTATGCCGGCGATTTTCCGCCTTACTGTCCTCGGAGCGCGCCATTATAATGCGCGCCTCAAAGTTGCCTCCACGCTCGAATGCGCCAATGCGCCTAACCAAGTTGAAAATTGCCGGTTTCAAGTCGTTTGTCGACCCGACGACCGTAATGTTTCCGGGCCAACTCGCGGGCGTGGTGGGACCCAACGGCTGCGGCAAGTCGAACATCATCGATGCGGTGCGCTGGGTGCTCGGCGAATCCAAGGCGTCCGAGCTGCGCGGCGAGTCGATTCAGGACGTGATTTTCAAAGGCTCGGGCCAGCGTAAGGAAGTCAGCCGCGCCAGCGTCGAGATGTTTTTCGACAATAGCTTGGGGCGCGCCGCCGGTCAGTGGAGCCAATACGCCGAAATCACCGTCAAGCGCGTGCTCGACCGCGAAGGCAATTCCAACTATTACATCAATAACTTGCATGTGCGCCGCCGCGACATGATCGACCTGTTCCTCGGCACGGGCCTAGGACCGCGCGCCTATGCGATCATCGGCCAAGGCATGATCTCGCGCATCGTCGAGGCCAAGCCCGACGAATTGCGCTTCTTCCTCGAAGAAGCCGCCGGCGTCACCAAGTACAAAGAACGCCGCAAGGAAACCAACCACCGGCTCGAAGACGCACGCGAAAACATTGCGCGTGTCGAGGATATTCGTAACGAACTCGAAATCCAGGTGACGCGCTTGCAAGCGCAAGCCGCCGTGGCGCGTCAATATCGCCAATTGCATGAGCAGATCACGCGCAAACAGGCCGTGCTGTGGCTGAAAAAGCGCAACGACGCGCGCCAGGAAAGCCAGCGGCTCGCGGCTCAGGTCAATGAAACCGTTAACGTCGTCGAATCCGGCGTGGCGGAGCTGCGCGAACTCGAAGCGCGCATCGAGGAAGCGCGCGAACTGCATTTTGGCGCATCCGACGTGGTGCATGCGGCGCAAACCGCGCTGTTCGAAGCGAATACCGAAGTCGGTCGGCTCGAAGCCGAGATCGGCCACTTGAACCAATCGCGCCAACGGCTACAAACGCGCACAACACAGCTCGATGCCGAAAACGCTCATTGGCAAGAACAGCATCGGCAACTCGAGCTTGACCGCGAACGCTGGTCGCAGTTGCTCGAAAGTTCGCATCACCGTCTCGATACCGCACAAGCGCGCCACGAAGAAGCCGCCGAACGCCTGCCCGACTGCGAAGACGCGGTGCAACAGGCGCAACGCGAGGTCGCCGAGGTGCGCCGCGCCCAGCACGAAACCGAGCAGGCGCTACGTCTGGCCGAAGCCGACGCGCAACACGCGCGCCGCGCGCTCGACGGCGTGACGCAACGACGCTCCCGTCTCGAACACGATCGCCAAGCCCTGGGCGCACCCGACCCGGTGCTGTTGGCGCAAGCGCAAGAAAACGAAATCCGCGCCGAAGAAGCC
>DATETD010000303.1:0-4489 GCA_035283885.1 Rhodocyclaceae bacterium | reverse complement strand
TCACACGATCGATAAGTTGTCCGCCACGATTCTTAAAGACATCGGTCTGACCAACAAAATTTTGCAAATCGCCAATTCCGCCGCCTACCGCGGCGCCGGCGGCGGGATTTCCTCGGTGTCGCGCGCGGTGAGCGTGCTGGGTCTCGGCGTGCTGCGCGAGATCGCCGTCACGGTGATGCTGTTCGACCAAATGCAGGACAAGATTCTGGCGCGCGAAATCAAAGAAGCTTTTCTGCGCGCGCATCTGGCCGGCACCCTCGCGCGCGAGGCGAGTAAAACTTTTTTGTCGCGCGCCAGCGAGGAAGCCTATATCTGCGCCATGTTTCACAGCGTCGGCCAGATTCTGACGCAGTTGTATTTCGAGCGGGATGCGATGGAGATCGCCGATCTGATCGAGCGCGAAAATCTGTCCGAAGACGAGGCCTCGACCCGCGTACTCGGACTGACATTTTCCGCCATGGGGCGCGGAATTACGCGCGAATGGGCGTTTCCGCCGGCTATCGTGCAGAGCCTGCGACCGCTGCCGCCCACGCCGATCGAATTTCCCAAGACGCCCGACGAATCGCTGCGGATGCTCTCAGGATTCGCGAACGAGGTGTGCGCGATCATCGCCGCCGACGACAAGAAGAATCGCGGGCAGATCGTTTCCAGCCTGCGTCAGCGTTTCGCCGGCGCAATGACGTTTTCGAACGCTCAATTGCAGTTGCTGATCGAGAAATCCTTCGGCGATACGCGCGAGTTCGCCGGCGCACTCGGGGTCGGCCTGGCGCAAAGCCCCTTCGTCAAAAAAGTCGGCGAGTTGCTCGAAGCCGATTTGGATGCAGTCGACGCCGACGCGGCGCCGTTGGAATTCGAGGAAACCGCGGCTTCGCCCGCCGTAACGTCTATCGTCGATGAAGCCGCGACAGTCGATGCGCAGTCGGTGCTTTCGGATGGCATCAAGAATCTAAGCAACGCCATCACCGGCGATTTCGTGCTGAACGACATTTTTCGGACGACGCTCGAAACCATGCACCAAGCCATGGGTTTTCAACGCGTATTGATGTGCCTCAAAGACGCCCGAACCGGACATATGGTGGCGCGCATGGGCTGCGGCAAGGAAGCGAGCTTGTTGACGCAAAAATTCCGTTTCCCGTTAGACGATACGCCGAACGTATTCCAATTGGCGATCGGCAAAGGACTGGATATCGTCATCGCCGATATCGCCGATCCCAAAATCGCCGACAAGATTCCGGCCTGGTATCGCAAGACGGTCAGCGCCCGCACCTTCGCCATCATGCCCTTGATGATCAAAGGCCAGCCCGTGGCGATGATCTACTGCGACCAGGAACAACCCGGCAAGATCGTCATTTCCGAACACGAGCTATCCTTGATGAAAACCTTGCGCAACCAGGCTTTGCTCGCGATCAAGCAGACCCTGCTGGGCAGAGCGTAAGCCGCCGCTTATAATAGCGACTCCTAGGCCTCGCCCTTGCGTGGCATGCAGATGAACTTAACCTTTGCGGGAGTTCGATCATGAAAACCCTACCGATGACCCCTTCGACGCTCGTCAAGGCCTATGTCTCTTTCGTCAAATCCACCGTGTATTCGGCGGCCGAACTGTCGCGCCTGATCGCCTTGACGGTCAAGTCGGTGGAAATGCTGCCGCCGCACATCAGCCTGCATCTGGAGCCGGAACTGCTGGATGCGGATTCCTTGCTGTTGCTGCCGATCGGCGATCAAGAACTCGGCGTGCGCGGCGGCCTCAATCTCGAACAGTCCGGCAACGAATTGCTGCTCACCTTGACGCTGGACACCGCCTTGCTGCAAGGAAAAATGGGGCGGCGGCTCGAAAAACTGGAAAAACTGCTCACGCAAGCGATGTGCAGCTACAACGCGCAAGTCAGGATCGTAATGCGCGATCCGCAGGAACTGGAAAAAGCCCTCGGCGCCCAAGGGCGTTCCACGCGTAACCGAGTGATCGAGGGCTGATCGTCGTCCTGGCTTCAACGCCCCAAGGAACTGACGACTTGCGAAAAGGTTTGCGCGATTTCCACCGATTGCGGTGTGTGGCCCAAGCGGCGTTCGATCTGCGATAAGGAAAACATTCCGCAGACCACATGGTTGTTTTCCTCGTCGTGATCCACCACCAGACAATACGGCGTCGCCAGTTCCTTGAGCGTGGCGACGACATGGCCGACGCGAGCGGCGACGATATCCTTGAGGTGAAGCACTTCGGCTTCGTCGTGCTTGTCGATCATCACGTCGCCGACCACGAGTTCGCCGGGACGTATGCCCAGCTTATGCGCAATCGCCATCGGTCTATGCCCTTTGGCGCCGGCCTCGGTGACCAGCCCCAGCAATTGCCGCTGCGCATCGACCACCAACAGATAATTTACTTTGCATAAAGCCATCACTTTATTGGCGTCGTCGAGCGATGCGTCCTGCAATATCGTCACGGGGGCCGAGCGGCGAAAATCGGTCATGGCGTCGAGCGCCGGCGCATTGGCGTCGAGCGGGGCATGCGCGGCGGTCTGGGCGAGATAGCACGCCGCATTTCTCTTGAGCCGAGTCCACGGCAGCGATTTGTATCGAGTGTCCTGCATAGCGATTTGTCCTTTCCGGCAACGATCGAATTATAAGAGCGGCAAGGCGATGATAATACAGCGGCGGCGGATCGCAACGGTTTTCGACACGGGACGATCCGTCCCGCCAGCGCCGACTTTCGCGGCTGGCCGGTCGATCCGACCAAGCTACCGTTAGTTCGGCGACAATCGCCGCTGAATTTCCAGCACCGCCTGATCGATTTCGTCGTCGCTGATCGGCAAATCGTCCGCCGACACCCGCCCCGACGACGGCGCGAGCGATTCGCAGACGGTGATCGCATCCGGGTCGGGCGCTTGCCAACGCATCGCGATCAAGGTCAGATTGTCGGCGCTTTCTCCCGCCGCCGCCGCCGCGCTGTCGAGCAATTGCGGCACCGTGGTGTCCAACGGCGCCCAGCGCAAGCGCCGCGGCAGTTGCTCGTCCACTACGGCCCAAAGGCCATCGGTGCATAAGGCGATCACATCGCCATCCGCCAGTGCGACCGGGTCGGCGACATCGACCTGCGGCGGCTGATCGCCGCCCAGGCAACTGAACACATGGTGTCGTAACGGATGAGTGGCGATCTCGGCCGGACTCAAGCGTCCCTCATCCAGCAAGCGCTGCACCATGCTGTGATCGCGCGTATGCACCGCCTCGGTCGACGCCGTCGAACCTTTGCCGTGAATCAGATACAGCCGCGAATCCCCCGCATGCGCCCAATGCGCCATGCCGTTTTGCACCACGCAGGCGATGCAGGTGGTGCGCGGCGCGACATGGGCCGGAATCTTGCACTCGTCGGCATAGCGCACGATGGATTCATGCGCCAGATTCAGCGCCGCCTTGAGAAAACGCCGCGAATCGAGCAAACGCGGCTTGGCGACGCGCCGAAAATAATTCGTCACCGTATCGACGGCGATTTGCGCCGCCACTTCGCCCTGCAAATGCCCGCCCATACCGTCGGCAACGATCATCAACACCGCATCCGATGTCGCATACCACGCCGCCCTATCCTGATTGACGCTGCGCCCGCCGATGCGGCTATCCTGAGCAATGCTGAATATCATATTTTGCGTATCCGCCGGACGACGTGGTCGCTTAAATCGCCGATGCGATCGAATAGGATGCTCGCCGCCGTCTGCGGCGGCGCTTCGGCGGCGAGCGATGCCTGCAAGGCGCGCGCATGCGGCGGACGGCGCGTCGGATCGATGCGCAAGCAATCGTCGATCGTCGTCAGCAAGCGTAGCGAATACTCGCGCCCCCAACGCTGGCGCGCCGGCAGCAGCATGTCGTCGACCATGCGCAAACTCGCCTCTTGCGGCGCCGCCCCCGCCAATACGGCGTAAATGCAGGCGCCGACGGCATAGATATCCGTCCATGGCCCCAGGGTGTATTTGCCGTGATACTGTTCGGGCGCGGCGTAGCCCGGCGTATACATCGCGCGCGGCGCGGGCGGGCCGATATCCAGAGCATAGCGCGCCGCGCCGAAATCCAGCAGCACCGGCGCGCCGTCCTCGCGCAGCCAGATATTCGCGGGCTTGATGTCGAGATGCAATAAGCCGTTGCCATGCACTTCGCCCAAGCCGTCGAGCAGCCCCGAAAACATGGTGCGCACGAACTTCTCGCGCAAGCGTCCGCGATGCTGTTTGATGTGATCGCGCAAGGTCATTCCGTGTTCGTAGTGCATCACCAGATAGACCGTACCGTTGGCGCGAAAGAAATTCGTCACGCGCACCACATTCGGATGATTCATACCGGCCAAGGCGCGCCCTTCCTCGAAAAAACACTTGAGGCCATGATTGAAATCGCCCTGATGCTGCGGCGGAATCGTCGGCGCGATCTCGCCCTCGCGCCGCAACGCCAAGGCATTCGGCAAATACTCCTTGATCGCCACCGGCGTATCGTCGCGATCGAGCGCCAGATACAC
>DATETD010000302.1:0-2724 GCA_035283885.1 Rhodocyclaceae bacterium | reverse complement strand
ACCAGAGGCTTCAACCGCTTCGTTACCTCCACGATTGCTCCGATTGCTACCGGCTGGAGCGAAAGTTGCCGGGCAGGGTTTGCACCTGCTGTGAAACTGCGCCTTTTCACGGCGCACCAAAAGTCGGCGCTGGCGAGACGGCTTCAGAGTCGTTTCAGAAATTCCAGCAGGCGATCGGCGGCGTCGCCGCGTCTTAAGTAACGCAAACGCGTCGCGCGCTCGTGCTGCAACAGCCGTTCGAGATAGTCGAGATTGCGGTGGATCGCGTCGGCGTAGTAATTCCGTTCGACGCCTTTTTGCGCATTGAAATGATGGGTTAATAGAAAGGAAACGCCTTTGAGGTCGCGTTCGAGGCGGACGCGGACGTGCCGATAAAACGTCAGGGTCTTTTCGAGTAGGTCGTGATAATCGACGAAGCCGCCGAAATCGGCTTCGGCATATTCCAGATACAGCAGCAGCAAACGTTCCAGATAGGCGCGATTCGACATCTGCCCCAATAGATCGGCCGAGGCCATCGCCGCCGCCGACAGGTGCTGCTCGCGGCTGTCGAAGGTCAGCCATGCGCCCGATTGCCGATGATCGGTCAACCAGATGGCTTTAACGGCTAAATCCAATACAGTGTCGGGCAGATCGTCCAGATAGCGGCAGGCGAAGTCGACGCTGCGCCCGACATGGCATTCGGTAAATTGCGCCCCGCTGCCGTCCGACTCCGTATCGGTCGTCAAATAGCCGACATCGTGCAGCAAGGCGCCGATCAAGGCGGCGTCGATATGCTCGGCGCTCAGTTCGTAGCCGACCCGATCCAGACCGTGCAGTATCCGCGCGGTGCATAACGTCACTTCGTGGGTGTGAATGCTATCGTGATACGGCGTCCGTAAGGACCGATAACCGGGCAACGCGCCCGAAAACGCAGTATTCACCAGATCGAACGTGCGGACGATACGGCTGGCGTCGTGCCCAGGGGCGAACGATGCGACGATGGCCTCGACCTGTGCTCGAACTTCGCCGGGATCGACGACATTGCCCAGAGCAAGAAATGGACTTTCGCTACTCATGGCTTACCTTACCCGCGACGACGCCGTTGTGGTCGAGCTTCGCTCCAGGCAGCGATGCAGCGCCGCCACCGCCCCGGCATCGAAGCGCACGTCGGCGCCGGCGTCGAGAACCTCCAAGGCGTTGGCGCGACTCATTTTTTTGCGATAGTAGCGATCCGAGGTCAAGGCCTCGAACACGTCCGCCACCGTGAGGATTTTCGCCATAAACGGAATTTCGCCGCCGCTTATACCTCTGGGGTAACCGCTGCCGTCGAGATATTCGTGATGCGCGGCGACGATCCAGCGCACCTTGGCGAATTTGCGGCTGAAACGTATGCGTTTGAGGATATTTCCGGCGACGGCGACATGTCGTTTGACGTGCAGATACTCCGCTTGATCGAGCGTCGCGGGTTTGTGCAGCACGGCGTCGTCGACGCCTATCATGCCGCAATCGTGCAACATCGCCGCGACGCGCAGTTGATCCAGCTCCTCCTCGGCAAACCCCAGTTCGCGAGCTATCATTAAGGCATATTCCGTCACACTCGCCGAACGTCCGGCGGTCAAGGCGTCGCGCGCATCGGAGCAGGCCGATAGCGCATCCAGCGTGCTGAGAAACTGACGCTCCTGCTCGGCGAACAGCATCGCGTTTTCCACGGCGATCGAGACGATGCTCGCGACGGCTTGCAGCAGCACCAAATCGTCGTCGCCGAATAAGCCGCCGTGTTTGTTGATCGCCTGCACCACGCCCAGCGGTTGATTGTCGCCGCCCTTGAGCGGTACGCACAGCATCGACTGGGTGCGATAGCCGGTGCGCTGATCGACGCTGTTGTCGAAACGCGGATCGAGCCGCGCCTCGTCGATTTTGATGCTTTCGCCGGTCACGGCCGCTTGCCCCGCGATGCCGAGCTTCATCGACAGCGAAATCGGCCGACCGTCGCCGTCGGCATGCATCGCCACCAGTCGGCAGGTGCGCTCTTCGATGACGAACACCGTGCCGCGGTCGCAGTGCACCGCATTGCGCAAGGCCGCGACTTCGGCTTCCACCCCGGCCGGATAGACCTGACCCTGTTCGATCCAGCGCGTGACGCGCGCCGCCATCTGCTGCAGCCGTTGCTCGTCCTCCTCGGTAAACCGTCCGCTCGCCTTGTTCAGCAACTCGACCGCCCCCAGCACCCGCCCTTGGGCGTCGATCATCGGCGTCACCAGCAGACTGTCGGTGTGATAGCCCAAGGCCGCATCCACTTCGCCGTTGAAATACGGCGAAGCGTAGGCGTTAGTCATGTTCATGAGTTCGCGCCGTAAAATCGAGGTGCCGACGATCCCCATGCGCAACGGCAGCACCAAGGCCTTGCCGGTAATGCCTTCGGCAAAATTGGCGCGCAACTCCATCGTATCCAGGTCGAACAAGTACAAGGTGCTGCGATCGGCCCCGAGCAAGGCGGTGACTTCGCTCATCACCACCTGCGCCAGCTTTTGCAGATTCTTTTCCGATCCGACCCGTCGCTGTATCTCTAAACAGCGATGGAAGCGCTCGGTGTCCAGCAGCGGATACTCAGCCATAATTCGATCGATCCATTACAAGGGGTTGCAGGGTTGCAAAAGCGAAGCCGACTTTTCCGCTCTTTTCTCGCAGTCGACCCGTCATCCGCTAAGGGTACAATGAGATGTCGACAATCGGCGCGCCGAAAAG
>DATETD010000301.1:0-3200 GCA_035283885.1 Rhodocyclaceae bacterium | reverse complement strand
CGGTCAGGCGATGGTCTGGCAAGCACTGGCCGGCCTGCTCTCGGTAATTGTATTGGCCGGTGCGATACTGATCGTGTTGCGCGGCATGATCCTGCGCCCGATGGCGGCGATAAGCGAGCATATCGCTGCGCTGGCCGACGGCGCCAAAGCGCGCGACCTCCCCGACGCCGAGGAGTTTTGCGATGAAATGCGCGACTTGGCGCAGGACTGCGAGCGTTTGGCGCAACAAAATCGCGACGCCAAACGCAACGAAGGAGGCGCGGCATGATGCGCTCCGCCCTACGGATGCTTATCGGCGCCGCGGCTGCGGTGCTGGCAGTCATCGTCGCCCTGTTGGCGCCGCTGCCTGCGCTATCCGCCGAGGATACGCCGCCGGCGGTATCGATACCGACCGGCAAGGGCTTGCCGGTTCAGGTTCGCGCCGCCCTGCTCTTCAATAGCTTCGAATCCTTCGACGACAACAAAGGCAGGTTCGTGGCCACCACCGACCTGCGTCTGACCTGGTTCGACCCACGCTTGCGCTTTCCGGCCAACGAGAGTCTGCATGGCTACAAGGAATATCGCGTCTCGGCGGCAGAAGAGCAGATTGCCAAAATATGGACGCCACGCATTCGCTACCTGAACCGCGTGGGCGAACCCAGCTTTACGGAGCGTCGTTTACGCATTTTTCCCGACGGCAAAGTCGAGACCGTCGCCCGCACCACCGCGGAGTACAAGGCGTCGGTCGATGTCGCGCGCTTTCCCTTCGACCGACAATCGCTGGCGGTCGAAGTCGCGACCCATGAAGACACGGTCGAATCCGTCGATCTGGATTTCTCCAATGCGGATGTCGAATTCAGTCGCGTCGCCCAAAGCGCCGAACTGGAAGGCTGGACGCTAGGTTTGGTCAATCTGCGGCGCGAGGCGCTCAGTGGATGGAATGGCGACAGATATGCCAAAATAGTGATGGCGGTCGCGGTCGAACGTCTGAGCGGCAGCACGATCGCCACTATCTTTATCCCTTTGTTCGCCTCGCTGCTGATCCCGTTCCTGGCAACGTGGATGAATAAGGCCGAGGGCGGCGAATTTGAAATCGATGCGTTCGAACTGGCCAATATCGTCATCGGCGGTCTCTTCGCCGTGATCGCACTCGGCTTCACCATCAGTTCGTCCTATCCGGCCATCGTCTCAAGCGACAATACGGTGACGCGCTTGATCGGCCTGAATTATGTCGCCTTGGCCGTGGGCTTGCTGATTACGGTGATGTTTTATCGTTATCGGCTACTCGCGCGCTGGTTCGGCCCGTATGTGCAAGAGCAGGCGTACCGCTTCTTGTCCTGGGCGTTCCCGTTATCGTTTATCGTCACCGGACTAGCGATCGTGATGGCTTCGGCCGCCTGAACGCAAGAGCGGCGGGCGAGCGACGATTCGATGTCCGACAGCAGCTTCGCCGCGCGCCTGATCGCCTGGCACGCCGACCACGGGCGGCACGATCTACCGTGGCAACAGAGCCGCGATCCGTATCGCGTTTGGCTGTCGGAAATCATGTTGCAGCAAACCCAAGTCGCGACGGTGATTCCATATTACCGGCGCTTTCTCGCCCAACTGCCGCGCCTCGCCGACTTGGCGGCGGCGCCTCAGGCCGAGGTCATGGCCTTGTGGAGCGGCCTGGGCTATTACGCACGCGCGCGCAATCTGCATCGCTGCGCGCAGGTCGTAATGACCGAACATGGCGGCGAATTCCCACGGCAAGCCGAGGCGATTGCCGCGTTGCCCGGCATCGGGCGCTCGACCGCGCATGCGATCGCCGATTTCTGCTTCGATGCGCGCCTGCCGATTCTCGATGGCAATGTCAAGCGCGTGCTGTGCCGCGTGCTGGCGATCGAAGGCTTTCCGGGCGCGGCGCAGGTCGAACGTCGGCTATGGCAGGAAGCCGAACGCCTGTTGCCGGCGAGCAAGGTCGCGACCTATATCCAAGCGCAGATGGACTTGGGCGCCGGTATCTGCACGCGTGGTCGCCCCAAGTGCGACGCCTGTCCGCTGGCCGCGATCTGCCGCGCACAACTCGAAGGCCGTCAAGCCGAGTTGCCGCAAGCGCGTCCGCGCCGCGCGATTCCCTTGCGCCATACGCGCATGCTGGTGCTGCGCGCGCGCAATCGCGTCTGGCTGGAGCCGCGCCCGCCCAGCGGCATCTGGGGTGGCCTGCTGTCCTTGCCCGAACTGCCCGAAGATCAGGCGGTAGACAAAGTCGCGCTGGGTGTTTTTCTGCAACGGCATTACGGCTGCCGTCTGCTATCCGTCGCGCCAGCGCCGACTTTGATGCATACCTTCAGCCATTTTCAATTGGAGATCGCGCCGCTGATTTGCGACGTGGAGGCGGAAAACCGCGCCGCCGAAGGCGGCGGATGTTGGCTGGATTTCGATAGTTTGGCGCAAGCCGCCTTACCGGCGCCGGTGCGTAAATTGCTGACGAGCATCGTCTGACGCTTAGCCCGCTTCGATCTCCACGCGCGCCACGTTGCGCTCTGCGCGCGAGAACTCCACGCCGATCAGATAAATCGGCACCCCGTCGGCGCGATACTTTTCGGCATAGGCCTTATCCTTGAGCTGACGCAATGCGCCACCTTCGGGCGCGAGTTCGACGACTTTGAACTCGAACAAATAGATGCGGCGATTGCACTTGACAGTCATATCGACGCGCCCGTGGTTGGTTGCGTCTTCGACGCGGATATCCAGCCCCACCCCGGCCAGATGGCTATAGAACACGCTGGCGTAATAGCCTTCGTAACGCGCGATCGGATTATTGTCGGCCCACGCATGCGGAATGCCGGCGTAGAGCGCGCGCAACTCGACGAACATGCCGGAAAGATCGCCCGAGCGCAGCATCAGATACAGCGCGCGGCGGTGCTGCAAACTTTCGCCGACATCGGGCATCAAGCTCGACAGCAAGGCGACATTCAGCCCTTGTTTGACCTCGAGATTCGGATAGCGCAGCGTGTAATAGCCTTCGGCGCCCATGGGCTCGACGCTTTCTATCGTCAGATAGCCCGCCTGAAACATCAAGGCTTCGGTGGGAATGGTATCGACGTCGAAAGTCGACAGCAATGTGCTGCTGCTATGCAGACTCTCCAAGCGCGGAGTGAAGGTCTTACGCTCGGTGAGTAATTTGATCAGAAACGTCGGCGTGCCGGTTTCGAACCACCAAGGGCGGAAGCTGCGCT
>DATETD010000300.1:0-15320 GCA_035283885.1 Rhodocyclaceae bacterium | reverse complement strand
TCCAACCAGCGCAGTCCTCATATCGAAGCCTTCGACAAAAGCAACCTCAGAACGCCTGATCCCACGGAATCGACAATCGCAAGGCGGCGCTAATTAAACCGACCATGCTGTAAGTCTGGACGAAATTCCCCCATTGCTCGCCGCCGGCAGGGTCGATATGCTCCGCCAGCAGGCCATGCCGATTGCGGCAATTCAGGAGTTTAACGAATAAATCGCGCGCCTCCTGCTTACAACCCATCGCCGCCAAGGCGTTGACGAACCAGAACGTACACACCAGGAAGGCGTTTTCCGGCTCGCCGAAATCATCCTTGACGATATAACGGAAAATATAGTCCCCACGTCGTAAATCCTTCTCGACATTGCGCACCGTCGCAGCGAAACGCGGATCGGCGGCGTCGAGAAAACCGATTTCCGCCAACAGCAATAAACTGGCGTCCATCGCCGCTCCCTCGAAGGTCGAGACGAAGCAGCCCCGCTCCGCGTTCCAAGCGCGCAGGCTAATCGTCTTATGTATCTTCTTCGCATGAGCGCCCCAGTAGATTGCGCGTTCGCCCAGACCCAGATGACGCGCGATGCGCTCCAGCCGATCGCAGGCCGCCCAGCACATCACCGAGGAGAACGTATGCACATGCGCGGTATTGCGCAGCTCCCACAACCCGGCGTCGGGTTGATCGTGAAAGCGCACCGCCTGATTGCCCAGAGGCTCCAGACGATGGAACAGCGTTTCGTTGCCGCGCCGCGCCAAGCGGCGGTCGAAAAATACGTGCGTCGCCGCCAAAATCGCGGAACCGTAAACGTCATGCTGTACTTGGCGATACGCCTGATTGCCGATGCGCACCGGCCCCATGCCGCGATAACCCGACAAGCTGGGAACGCTAGCTTCTTCGAGGTTGGCGCGCCCATCGACGCCATAAACCGGTTGCAACACGCCGTCCTTGGCGTTGGCGGCGATATTGATGATGTAACTTAAATACGCCTCCATGGTGCGCGTCGCCCCGAGGCGATTCAAGGCATTCACCACAAAGTAGCCGTCGCGTAGCCAGCAATATCGATAATCCCAATTCCGCTCGCTGTCCGCCGCCTCGGGAATCGACGTCGTCATCGCAGCGACGATCGCGCCGGTATCGTCGTAGGTATTCAGCTTTAGCGTAATCGCCGCACGCATCACCTCCGACTGCCATTCGTAGGGAATGCTGAGATAGCGCACCCAATTGCGCCAATGCTGCGTCGTCTCGTCGAGAAAACGTCGACCGACCTCCGCCGCCGACTCATGCACGGTTTCATCCGCACCGAACAACAACGTAATATCGTCTTCGAGAAAAAACGTCGTCTCCTGCAAAATCGCGGTCAAGGACGCATCGGTGGTCAAGCGTAAGGTCAAGGTCGGCGTCACATAGCGGATATGATTGCTGCCCCAGGTCAGTTCGGGCCGGTCTTTGCCGTTGTTGCAATTCGGGCGTAACCGCAACGTCACGCGCGGGCTACCGGTCAGTCGCTTGATCTTGCGCACCAACATCATCGGGCGGAACATGCGTCCGAATAAATTGAAGCGCGGCGCGAAATCGGTCACCTCGATACTGCCGCCGAATTCGTCGTGTAAGCACGTAATGACAATGGCCGTATTTTCGAGATAATGCTGCTCGATGCGCTCGCAGTTTTCGAGATCGACGCCATGAAATCCATAGTCCGCTTGTTCGCGCAACAACGCGCAAAACACCGGATCGCCGTCGAAACGCGGGAAACAAGCCCACGTAATGGTGGCGCGCTTGTCGATCAGCGCGCTCACGGTACAGTTGCCGATCAAGGCCAAATCCAAATCGCTCATTTCAATTCTCCCAACATCTGCGATAACCAATGTCGCACCGCGGCGACATCGGGCAAGCGATAACGCGCACAGGTTTTACCATGCCCGACCTTGATGGATACGCCACCCACCCGATCGACCACATCGAAACCGTGCTCGTCGGTTCTATCGTCGCCGATAAATACCGGGCGACGCGCGGCAAAAGGCGGTTCTTTCAAATATTCTACGACGGCGACGCCTTTGTCGAACCCGGCAGGCCGAATTTCGAGCACGCATTTTCCATGCTGCAAGGCTAACTTGCCGTTGGAGCGGGCGACAATATCCGTCATGATGCGAAGCGAGTGCGAAGCCAAATGCGGCGCCTGTCGGTAATGCAACGCCATGGTCAACCCCTTATCTTCGAGCAACAGCGCCGGATGATTGCCGAGCAGTTCATCCAAGGCCATTCGCATTTCAGGCCGCGCATGAAACGAGTCGGCATACACGCGCAAACGACCGCAAGCGTCTCTACGCTCCAAGCCGTGTTGCCCTGCGATCGATAGGTATCGCTTGCCGATGCGGGCGTCGAGATCCTCGATCGATCGTCCGCTCACCAAGGCCATCGCGCCGCCGGTCGCTCGATGCACTTGCTCGATCAAATCCAGCACGGCCTCATCGAAGCACGCTTTTTCGGGCGTATCGGCAATCTCCAGCAACGTGCCGTCCACATCGAGAAAATAGGCCCAAGCCAGGTTCGGCTCGGGAGGCAACGACAAACGGATACTATTACGGGAAATTTCAGACATACGACGCCGAGGTGGGCTTTTCGATCAATCGACTGCGCCGCCGCATGCTGGCGGCGTCGAGCAGCATTCTGCCCGCCCACCGGAACACATTGAACTCGGCGATCAGACGACGCATCAAGCGCATTCGATCGCGCTGCTCGAACGGCGGCATATTCAACGCCATATGCAATGCAGCGGCGCATTGATCGGCGTCGTAAGGATTGACGATCAATGCTTCCGGCAACTCGCGCGCCGCACCCGTGAATTGCGACAAAATCAGCACGCCGCGATCGTCGTCGCGCGCCGCCACGAACTCTTTGGCGACCAAATTCATACCGTCGTGCAAGCTGCTGACGAAACACAGATCGGCGGCGCGGAAATAGCGATACACCTCGGCAGGCTCATGGTGTTCGACCTTCAGCAAGATGGGCGGCGGCCCCTGGCGCTCGAAACGTCCATTGATCCGCGTCGCCAAGGCGCGGACTTGCGCTTCGTGATGTTGGTATTCGTCGATGCCCGAACGCGTCGGCGCCGCAATCTGGATAAAGCTGAAGCGCCCGATCCATTCCGGATTCAACTCGAACAAGCGCTCGATCGCATGGAAGCGCTCGATAATGCCTTTAGTGTAATCCAGCCGGTCGACGCCGATGCCGATCATATGCTCGACCGGCAGTTCGCATCGCTGACGTATCGATTGACGACACTCCGGCACACTCGGCCCCATTGTCTCCTCGTCGGGTGGCCAGGCGATCGAAATCGGATAGCGCCGCACGGCGGTCGCTTTACCGCCGCACGACACGGTGAACGACTCGCGATCGACGCGCGCCTCCAACAAACGATCCACCGTATCGACGAAATTATTGCAATGAAATTGCGTGTGGAACCCCAGGATACTGCTGCCCAACATCCCGGTTAGAATTTCTTCGCGCCACGGGCAGATGGCGAACGACTCCGGATTGGGCCACGGAATATGCCAGAAAGTAATCACCGTCGCGTCTGGCAAGGCTTCGCGTATCATTTTCGGCAATAAGGCGAAGTGATAATCCTGCACCAATACGATAGGGGCGTCGGTCTTCGCTTCGTCGCTCACCGCCTGGGCGAATTTGCGATTGACGCGCTCATATTGCGCCCAATCGCCGGAGCGGAAGATCGGGCGCACATGGGCGATATGGCATAGCGGCCACAAACCTTCGTTGGCGAAACCATAGTAGTAACCCGCCTCCTCTTCTTTGCTCAACCAGACGCGGCGAATACGATACGCCGGCTTTTCCGGCGGAACATTCACATGATCGTGCTGATCCACCGTCTCGCGGTCCGCCGAGCCGCTGCCGTGCGCGATCCATGTGCCGGAGCAGGCGCGCATGATCGGCTCCAACGCCGTCACTAAACCGCTGGCGGGCCGTTGCACTTCGACCCGGTCGCCGCGATGTTGGTGGATATACGGTTCGCGATTCGACACGACAATTACATCTTCGCCGCGCAGTTCGCCATGCAAGATGGTGCGCAGCGATTCCGCCGTCCAAGTAATCTGCGCTTCGTCGCGGGCGCGCGCTTCCGCCTCCAGTTCGTGAATCAGCCGCTGCAAATCGCGCGCGATCGGCGTCAGCTCAGGACGACTCGACGAGCGATGCGCCAAACCTTCGCCGCGCAGTAAGGAGCGCATCCCGGTCATCCAGCCGCGCCATGAAAGCTGGGCGATCACTACCGTCACCAACGACACCACCACACCCAGGCCAAGGAATAGGTAAAAAAGGTAATTCTTGGTTTCCTCGCTACGTCGCGTGATGAAACTCATGTCATGCACCAGCACCAATTTTCCCTCGGTCGCCAGCTCGCTGCTCATGGGCTTGACCGCTACATGCAAGGGTCCCCGTGCGCTTTGCAATAAATGATCGCCGGGGTTTTCCCAGCGATCGAGCGCATTGCAGCGAATCTCGGCAGGGAAGGAGCGGCTCGCTAGGATCGCCGCTTGCGGGTTCGCGCAATATCCAATCGCGTATAGACGCTCATCCAAGGTGATGCGCACGAAAAACTCGCCGATTTTCGCTTTACGACCCGCCGCCAATTGCTCCAGCAACGGCTCTTGCAGCGTATTGGCGATCAAGGAGGAACGAATATCCAGATCGCGCACGAACCAGCGGAGCGTGAGTTGGTCGACCAGCGGCATGATGGCGTAGGCGATTCCGGCCAGCACCAGCATCAAGGGTAGAACGAAGCGTAACGCTAGTCTCATCGCATTTCTCCCTATCGAGTTCGCACTGCCTCAATATTCGCCGGGATAGGCGATATCGGCGCGGCGGTTGACCGACCTGGCGGCCTCGTCGTGTCCCAACGCGCGCGGCTTTTCTTCGCCGAAACTGATGGCTTCCACCTGTGGCTCTTTGACGCCGCGCAACTTCAAGGCGCGCTTGACCGCCATCGCACGCTTTTGCCCCAGCGCCAAGTTGTATTCGGCGCTGCCTTGCTCGTCCGCATTGCCCTGCACCATCACTTTTGCGTTCGGTTTGGCGGCGATGAAGGCTCCATGCGCATCGATCACCGATTGATATTTCGGTTGGATCGAATAATCGTCGAACTCGAAGTACACGCTACGTGTCGATAAGGGATTGCCAGGATCGCGCGTTGCGGCAAACTCGTCGACAGGCACAGGCTTTGCCGCAGGCGGCGCAAGCGCGATTGGCGCCACCTTATCGGGAGCAATTTGCGGCGAAGGCGGCGGCGGCTCGTTTTGCCGCACGGTCGATGCGCAACCGGATACCCCCAAAAGTATTGCCGACAAACGAACTAGTGCAATTTTCATCATTATTCCTTCCTTAAAAAAAAGGCGGCGATGGTTCGACTCCACTAACTCGCCTCGCCACGCCGCCAAACCCGCTGCTCGCGAGGTAAAACGATTACTCCCCTACCATAATCAAAGGCGTACTTCTTCGACAACGCGATAAGGTGGAAACCAGATCGCCATCGAAAATCCCTCCACATATCGGACGCGGCAGCGGCATGACAATTCCACGACACGCCAACTCCTCGGCGGTATCCAAAATGGTAAACGCCAAATTTCCCGTTTTTAGATAAAAGGAATGTGCAATCCGATTGGCTGCCAGCGGCGCCGCCGCCTTGGCAAGCACGCGCTCGCCCTTTTGCCTGGCAAGCGCATCTTCCGACTCCGTATCCGACGGCATAAACGACTGCCAATATCCCAATGGCTCCAATACGTGAAGCAAACAGACATCGACATCGATTCCCAGCGCACTCACTTGCAACGCATAGCGAACCGATGCCTCCGAACGTCGGTTTTTTCCGATAGGCACCAACAAACGCTCGTTGCGCCGATCGCGAACGCCATATGGACGATGCATCATCGTTCGACCCCTTTCGAATAGCTCGACGGATTTCGATTCATGCCGGATTCCATCCAAGAACGGCCAGCATGACGCCAAACCCCGCCAAGTAGGCCAGCGGCACATGCCAACCATGGCGCAACCACAAGCCGACCGACCTGGCTTGCGGATACATATTCGATATCGCGATCCCGGCGGACGAGCCGAACCACACCATGGAGCCGCCGAATCCGACGGCGTAAGCGAGCAACGCCCAGTCGTACCCGCCCTGCTTGATCGCCAACTCGGTCAGCGGGATGTTGTCGAAGACCGATGAAACGAAACCCAAACCCAATGTGCTTAACCCCGACGCTGCCGGCAGCTTTTCGACTGGCATCATCGAAGCGCATAGCACCAACGCCAAAAGAAACAAAGAACCATGCGCCGCTTCGGGCAACACCTCCCAATCGTGACGACGCACACGCATCGTCAGAAAGATAGCCGACCACAACGCCACGCCGAGAAACGGAAAGCTATCGGCCAGTTCGGGAAATTTGGAATTGACGACAACATTCGTGGCGATCGCTAACATCAACATCGAACCGACGATGCCCAAACGCCCCCGATCGACGCGGACGAACATATGCGAGTGCCTTAGCATCGGCCAATGGGCATGCTGCTGCCTGGAGGCGACCACACCCACCACCAACAAAGCCACCGCCCCCGCCAAATACGCGGGCGCCACTTGCAACGGCGATACTCCCGAAATCCACAACATAGTCGTAGTCGTATCGCCCACCACCGAACCGGCCCCGCCCGCATTCGACGCCGCAACGATCGCCGCCAGATAACCGACATGCACCTTGCTTTGAAAAAGCTGATGCGCCATCGCCCCGCCGATCATTGCCGCAACAATATTGTCGAGAAAACCCGACATGAACCAAACGATAGCCAACAACGCGAAGGCGCCCAAGCGGCCTGAGGGTAGATATCTGGGCATAATCACCGGCAGATGGCTTTTTTCGAAATGACGCGACAAAATAGCGAACCCAGTCAACATGCAAAAGAGATTAGCCAGCACGACCCACTCATGCGTAAGATGCGCCGCCAAGCCTTGCAAGCCCTCGCCGGCCTTGAATCCCGAAACTAGAACTTTATACGTCGCCGTAGCGATCAAGCCAACCAGCGCAATGCGCAGCGTGTGCGCATGAAAAATCGCCACGCCCAATAGCGTAGCGGCGAAAAACATGAATTCCAAAGGAATACCAAACCACTCAGGCAAAATCGCCGTCGAGTTCGACGCCCACGCAAGCGGCGGCAATGCGAAAGCAGATAGTGCAAGGATAGTCTTCTGTAGAATCATGATGGCGGTTGGCGCTTTACGTCAGATAACGCCGACCATGCTACATTGATCGCCCCCCACTAACAATTCGGGCGCCTACGTAAGCGAAACACGTAGTCGCGAGCTAAAGTGCGACGAACGCTACTGCGTCGCGAAAGAATCGCCCCTCCTCGGCCAGGTAATATATGCCTATAAACTTACAACGACCGATGCAACCACGCCTCGCCGCCTTTCTCGATCGAGCGAAGCCATGGGGTTGGGCCGGGCTATTCGTTACAGCCTATGTCATGTTGAGCCTGATCAGCGATCTCGATTCGCACACGCATCGATTCATTACCCCGTGGAACCCGGCGCCGGCGCTGGGGATTCTGTTTTTACTACGCAACGGCAAAGGCGGCGCGGCGACGCTTTGGCTGGCGTTGATTGCCAGCGACTTGGCTGCGCACGACCCGCCGTTTTCGGTCATTGCGATATTGGATGGCGGATTAGCACTGGGATATTTCTTCATTGCGTTGATTTTAAATAAAAACGTCTCGAAAAGCGGCATGCTGCTCGACCGCGCCAATCTGATGCGCTGGGGCATCGTCATCATGGTCGGCACACTGCTTAACCGAATGGCGTTTATTGCCGGCCTCATCTTCGCTGCGCTGCTGCCGCTGGCCGACTGGCGCGACGCCTTGCTGCGCGTCTGGATCGGCGATGGAGTAGGAATTTTCGTCACGCTGCCGTTGTTATGGTGGCTGCAAGATGCTAAACGTCGTTTTGCATTTCAATCAACTATACTCAATTGGGAAACAACTGGCTACATCACCCTAACGATGTTATCGCTATGGTTCGCCTTCGTACCGGGCGCATCGGCTCATTTCAGATATTTCTACGTATTATTCCTCCCCTTGGTTTGGGCCGCCTCGCGACAAGGATTGGCCGGTGCGATTTTTTGCGCCTCGCTATTGCATCTAGGGATGCTTTTCGCCGGTTGGCTATGGGAAGCGCAAAACATCTCGATCTTCGAATTGCAGATGCGCGCCATGCTGCTCGCCATCGTCGGTTTTTTGATCGGCGTCGCGGTCGACGATCAACGCCGCGCCGTCGCCGATCTGCGTCATACCTTGCGCTTGGCTGCCGCCGGCGAAATGGCGGCGGCGCTGGCGCACGAACTTAACCAACCGCTCACGGCGCTGTCCGCCTATGGCGCCGCATGCGAACGGATAATGACGCGCGACGGCGGCAGTCCGCAATTGCGCGACGTGATACGCCGCATGGTGAACGAAGCCGGGCGCGCGGCGGAAGTCGTGCGACGTCTAAGGGATTTTTTCCGCACCGGCTCGACCCGACTCGAACGCGTTTGTCTTGGCGATTTACTCGAATCGACACTCGCGACTTTTCACGAGAAAGCGTCCGCCATCGGCATCGCGCTAACGGTCGCGACGATTCCCGATATCCATATCAGCGCCGATCGGCTGCAAATCGAGGTCGTGTTGCGCAACCTCGTATCGAACGCATTCGACGCCGTGAGCCATTTGAGCGGGGAGCGCAAGATCGTCGTATCCACCGAGCGGATATCCAGCGATCGAATCTGCGTCAGCGTGGAAGATAACGGCGCCGGTTTGGCGGCGACGGTCGCCGATAACGCCTTCGAACCCTTTATCTCCACCAAGTCGAGCGGCCTGGGACTTGGCCTGGCGATCAGCCGCGCCATCGCCGAAGCCCACGGCGGCAGCTTGACGATAGCCGCTATCGACCATGGCTGCTTTAAACTGACCCTCCCCGCCGAATCCGGAGTAAAGAATTCATGACAAACAATACCGTTTTCATCGTCGACGACGATGCCTCGGTGCGCGATGCGCTGGGCTTGTTGCTGGGACTGCACGGTTACCGCACCGCTTTTTTTGCCGACGCAAACAGCTTCCTTGCGGCCTATCGCCAAGACTGGCGCGGCTGTCTATTGATCGATATCCGCATGCCCGGCATGGATGGTCTGAGCCTGCAACGCCAATTGCGTGAAATCGGCTGCACAATTCCGGCGATCGTCGTCACCGGTCATGGCGACGTCGCCTCGGCGCGCGAAGCCTTTCGCGCCGAGGCGGTGGACTTTCTCGAAAAGCCCCTCGACGAAACCAGCTTGATTCAAGCGATCGAGGAAGCGTTTGCGCGCCAACAAACCACACATAGCCAAGCGACCCAAGCGAAACACTATTCGCAACAGTTATCCGGACTGACGCCGCGCGAACGCGAAGTGATGGACCTGGTCGTTGCCGGACGACATAATCGCGATATCGCCGAGAAACTCGGCATTAGCGTGCGCACCGTCGAAGTGCATAAATCGCGCGTAATGAGCAAACTTGACGCCGATAGCGTTACGCAACTGGTGCGCATCGCCCTAGGCGTGACGCCGTGAGCCAATCCCGAGTCTTCGCCGCTTTCCAGGATCGCGCAGTAGATCGACTCGCCAGCGTTCAGCCAGCCTGCCGCAGGTCGTCCATGCCGTCGGCAGGTCGGACGTCTGCAACGTGCGAAAAAACCGTCCAGCGCCTTGTTTTGATAATCCTTGAGTTCAAACATGATCAGGCGATCAGAAATGGATTTTCGATTCGCAGCCGACCGTCGATCAGCATGCCGTGCTGCATGTCTTCGCTCATCAGCAACGGACACCCGGCGTCCAATGCCGCCGCCACGATCAGGCTGTCGTAATACGACAGGGCATAGCGACGTGAAAGCTGGACCGCAGACAGGGTGGTTGCAAACGCCAGCGGGGCGATCGGTAGATGCGACGCCAGCTCGGCGAGCACCAGTTCAATCCGCGCAAACTGTACCGGAAATCTCCGCCGTAGCGTATGGCATAACTCGTTCGTCACCTGTGCGCTGATCGTCGCCTTGCCGCCCACAATCAGGCTGTTGGCAATGATCGCTTTGCTTGCGTGTTGATCGGTATAGGCGTAAATCAACACATTGGTATCGAGGAAATAGCGCTTATCGTTCATTGGCCTCATCCCGATTGAATTTGAACCCGCTCAAATCGAGTTCAATGGCAGTCAGTCGGCCTTTTGGCGGCGATTTGAGCAATTGCCGGAATTCCTCCAAGGCTTTTTCAATGGCCGCATTATTTTGTATCGCCTGACGTTGTTTTTCTTTGAGAGACTCGACGAAATCGAGCACCTCCGCCATATGTTGCTCCGAGAGAAATTCGAGACTTTCATCGATCCGTTGTTTCAGATGTAGATTCATGCTGACCTCGCCTTAATATCGTAGGGAATCCGTTTGAAAACAATGCCTGCTTCCCCATCGAGAAAAGGCATGAATACTCCGAGTTACGATGACTCCATCCAAAACTCGGCGCTGGCGGGACGGCTGCGCTACAGCGCTACACTACGCCGATCCAGCGCCGCGAATCGATGCCCCAATGCTGATACGATTCCGCGCCGAGGATGGACGGCGACTCGGCGCGCTGGCCGAGTTCGAGGCGTTGCGGCGTGATGTAGCTGCGCGTGCGCGTGTTGTAAATCGACAGCACCACGGGCTTGAGCAATTTGGTCGGATGCTGTTCGACCACCACCGCCAGCCGTTCGTTGTCGAGCCGCACCAACGAACCGACCGGATAGATGCCGATCGTGCGGATAAAGGCGTCGATCAGATCCTGGCGGAACTGTTTGCCGCCCAGTTGCCGGATGCGCCGCAAGGCATCGGTCGGCTCCATGCGCACCGCATGCGGACGATCGGAAGTCATCGCGTCGTAGGCATCGACGATCGCCGCGAGCTGAGCATGCAGCGACAAGACCTCGCCGGAAACACCATGCGGATAACCGCTGCCATCGAGGCGCTCATGGTGCTGCGTCACCACCTCCAATGTCAAAGACGTAATGCCTTTCGATTCGTTGAGAATAATCAGGCTTTGATCGACATGGCCTTGGACGCTACGCCATTCGGTCGGATCCAAGGGGCCGGACTTATTCAGAATCGCATCGTCGATGCGCGCCTTGCCCACATCTTGCAATAAGGCGCCCTGCGCCGCCTGCATCACCACGTTGCTGTCGAGCTTCAGGGTCGAACCGACGGCGACCAGCATCGCCGCCACGCTGATCGAATGATTGAAACTGTAACCGTCATGGCCTTTAAGGCGCAAGAGCGGAATCAGCGCATCGGGATGGCGCACCACCGAATCCATGATTTTTTCTATCATCGGCTCGGTGCGCTCGATTTCCACCTGCCGCCCCATGCGCACATCGTTCATCAGATCGCGCACGGTGTTCATCGCCGCCTTATGCAGAAACTGCACGCGCAGCCGTTCGCCCTCGAGTTCGACTTTGTTGCGTTTTTCGGAACGCTCCTTTTCGAGCGTCTCGCGCAGTTTGAAGCGCGCACTGTGCGGCACGCCGCCATCGACGACATCTGCATGCTCGTCGGCAGCGACGGTAGCAGCGACATCGACGCCCAATTCGGTATCGATATCCACCTCGCGAAAACCGTCGAGGCGCAACCTCTCGATGCAACGCTGATCCGGAATCAGGAACTGTTTCTGCCAGAAATCATGCGCAAACCACGACTTGCCGAGATCGTGGATATACATGCCGGGGCGCAATTGCTGAATGGTCACTTTGCGTATCATGGGATCGGTCCAAATCCTGTCGTATCGGCGAACTTAATTCAGTGACATATCGACTTAACGCGCGATTTTCGCCAAGCACACGGGAAGATCGTTCACCACCAAGGTCGTCGTGGTGTGCTCGCCGTGTTGCAAACTCCGACCATACATCTTATCGGTGATCTGCATATTGCCGAAATAATAGATCGTTAAGCGCTTGATCGGCGGCATCACGCAGTCGAAACTCAAGAATTCGCATAGGCTCACCAAGTGCAGATAATTGGCGAAATACAGCACCTTGATACAATTGAAATACTCGGCTGGACTGAACGGCAAATGCAGCAAATTGTCGAACGCTTGGCCGCGCAACGCCCGCTTGACCTGCTTATGCTGATCGAGAACATCGATATCGTGCAGCGGCTCGCCGACCTCCAGGCGCTCGATATTTTCCGCGCGCACCAGTTTTTTGTCGGCGCTTTTCTTGAGAAAAATACTATCCAAGGTAAATGTGGCGAAGGTTTCCCCGGCTTTGCTCAGAATATGCACCGAGCGAAATACATGGTTGGCGATGCGATACAGCCGATGGGAGATTTCGATCACATCGTCTTCTTCGACCTGGGATTGATCGCCCGCAAACTCGACTTCGGCGGCATAAATGCTCGCATACAGGCGCTGCGCGTTCTCCCGCATGTTCTTGGCCTCGCCCAGCAGCATCCAATGCTTATGAGCCAGCTCCTTGAAGAACCAAACGCAATCCAGCCCGTTGTAATTCAAATGGGGAATGCCCAGCTTAATGGTGGATTTCATAGTCGTCGATCATTCATATAAACGATTTATCGGCACGCGGGATGCGCAAAACCGCGCGCCTTGGGTTGCAGCGACATCGCAATAAACGCCGCAAGTTTCCGCACCGCTTCGGAGTCCATCGCCGCCATGCACTGCTGCGCCTCGGCCATGCTCACCTGTGCGGAATATAGCAAACGATAGGCGTCCTTCAAGGCGCCGATGTCCTCGCGCGTAAATCCGTTGCGGCGCAAACCGACCAGATTCAGGCCGCGCGCACGTCCCGGATTGCCGTCGGTAATGCAAAACGGCAAAGCGTTCTGCACCAGCTTGGTCGATAAGCCGATCATCGCATTGCGCCCGATATGGCAAAACTGGTGCACGGTCACTGCGGCGGAAATAAACGCGCGCTCTTCGACCACCACTTCGCCGGCAATTCCCGCGGTATTTGCCATCACGACGTGATCGCCGACGCGGCAATCGTGCGCGATATGGCTATACGCCATCAAGAAACAGCGGTCGCCGACGATCGTGCGGCTATCCGGACGCGAGCCGCGATGCACGGTCACCCCCTCGCGCAAGATATTGTCGTCGCCGATCTGCGTATAGGAAACGCAATCGGGATGAAATTTAATATCCTGCGGATCGCCGCCGATCACCGCATGTTCATACACCGCATTCCGCGCGCCCATGCGAGTATGCTTTTTAATCACGGCGTGCGCGGCGACGACGCACCCTTCGCCTAAGACCACATCGTTTTCGATCACGGCATAAGGGCCGATGCGGCAGCCCTGGCCGAGTCGCGCATCGTCGGCGATCGCCGCCGTCGGATGGATCGTCACGCCAAGGCTCCTTTCACCGTCTCGCACACCCGGCTCGCCTGCGCCTCGTCGAGCATCGGCGAAATCGGCAGCGACAGGCATTCGCGCGCCACGCGCTCGGCCACCGGCAAGCTCACATCGCCATGGGTCGCGGCAAACATCTCCTGCCGATGCAGCGGCACGGGATAATAAATCGCACTTGCGATCCCTGCCGCCGTCAATGCGATTTGGATCGCATCGCGGCGCGGCGAAAGTATCGTGTATTGATGATAGACATGCCGCCCATGTCCGTCGGCATATGGCGTCGTTACGCAATCACCGAGTTCGCCGAGTTCGCGGTTATAAAAGTCGGCGCTGGCGCGACGGCGCGCGTTGAAATTGTCCAGATGGCGCAGCTTGATGCGCAAAATCACCGCCTGAATTTCGTCCAGACGCGAGTTGTAGCCCAGCACATGATGATGGTAACGCACGCGCGAACCGTGGCTCGCCAAGACGCGCATTTCCGCCGCCAAGGCATCGTCGTCGGTCAGCATCAAGCCGCCGTCGCCGAACGCCGCAAGATTTTTCGACGGATAAAACGAGGTGCAACCGATATCGCCGCAGGCGCCGGATTTGCGCCCGGCGTAATCCGCGCCGAACGACTGCGCCGCGTCCTCGATCAAGCGCAAGCCATGCTGCTCGCACAAGGCGCGCAGCGGCGCCAAGTCGACCGGCTGACCGAAAATATGCACCGGCACGATGGCGCGCGTGCGCGGCGTAATCGCCGCCGCCACCTGCACGATATCCAAGTTGAAAGTGCGCGCGTCGATATCGACGAATACCGGCGTCGCGCCGCACATCAGCACCGTCGACGCGGTGGCGACGAAAGTAAACGGCGTCGTGATCACCTCGTCGCCAGGCTCCAAACCGATCGCACGCAGCGCGATCAACAAGGCGTCGGTGCCCGAAGCGCAAGCGATCGCATGCTTGACTCCAGCATAGGTCGCCGCCTCGCTCTCGAACGCTTTGACATTCGGCCCGCCGATATACTGACACGCGGCTAAGGCGCGCAGTACGGCGGGTTCGATCTCGTCGCGCAGGTATTGATACTCGGCCTGCAAATCCAGCATGGGAATATTCATAATAAGTCGTTATTCAGTAAGGAATTCTGTCTTGCCGCGATCATGCGGTCGATATCGAGCGCCACCGCGAGCGCCTCGCGTCCCGCGCGCCCGCCGACCACCGGCGGTCTACCGGTGCGCACCGCCTCGACGAACGAGACGATCTCGGCCAGCAGCGCATCGCCCGGCGGCGTCTGGTAGGTTTCGGTGAATAGCGGCGAGGGGTACGATGGAGGCGATTCACCCTGCGTCAACTCGTCGCGTTTCTTGCTGGCGCCGATGCGCCGCTGGCCGAAATCGATGGAAATATAATCCCGATGCTGGAACACCCGCAAACGCCGCAAGGAATCGGTCGAGGTGCGGCTCGCGGTCAGATTGGCGACGCAGCCGTTGGCGAACTCGATGCGCGCATTGGCGATATCCACGCCGTCGGTCAACACCGACACGCCCGCCGCGCGCAGATCGACGATGGGACTTTGCACCAGCGGCAGCACCAAATCCAGATCGTGGATCATCAAATCCAGCACCACCGACACGTCGATGCCGCGCGCCTTGAACGGCGCCATGCGATGCGCTTCGATAAACACCGGTCGCGTAATCCGTTCGCGCACCGCCAACCACGCCGGGTTGAAACGCTCCAGATGGCCGACTTGCAACACGCAATGCTTGGCGTCCGCCAGGGCGATCAGTTCGTCGGCCTCCGCCACCGTCACGGTGATCGGCTTTTCCACCAGCACATGCACCCCGGCGGCAAGACACTCGCGCTCGATCGCATAATGACTGGCGGTGGTGCTGGCCACCGACACCAGA
>DATETD010000299.1:0-8251 GCA_035283885.1 Rhodocyclaceae bacterium | reverse complement strand
CTCGAATATGCCACTCAATTCCTACACCCGAAATATTCTGTTGCAGTCCGGCATGTCCGGAGCGCAACAGGCGCTGAACGGCTTTATCGAGAAACTACCCAACGATAAAGAATGGAAAGGACTGCTTGCCAAATATAGCATTCGATAAAGAAGAGATATCTTTAGATTATCGAAAGGCTCATGACGATGCACGCATTGAACGGCGGCTGTCATTGCGGAGCGCTCCGAATCGAAGCGCAACTGACGCGCACCCCTGCCGCCTACAGCCCGCGCGCCTGCGATTGCGACTTTTGCCGCAAACACGGCGCGGCCTATGTATCCGATCCGCACGGCGTTTTACGGCTGCACATCGCAGACGAAGGTCATTTGCGGCGCTATCGCCAAGGCAGCGGCATTGCGGAGTGCCTGCTGTGCGGAAATTGCGGCGTAGTCGTGGCGGTCACGTATCGCCACGACGGCAAACTGTATGCGACGGTCAACGCCAAAACCATCGACGGCCCACCGCAATTCGCGGCGGAGAAATCGATCTCGCCGAAAACCCTGAGTCCCGACGAGAAGATTGCGCGATGGACCCAGGGCTGGTTTGCTGCGGTTGAACTCGCCGTCGATTGACGACCGGCGCCGGCGAGAGCCGTCTCGCCAGCGCCGACTTTTCGCCGCAGCCGGTTCAGTCTACCAAAGCTTCCACCACGGCTCGTTGCGATCCAGGCCGCGCTTGAAATACTCGCTTTGCGGGAAGTTTTTACGCATCACCCGTTCGGTGTCGTCGCGCAAGTCGTTCATGCCGAGCTTATCGTAGGCCTTGACCATGATGAATAGCGCCTCTTCGTTGGCCGGCGCGTCCGGGAAGACTTTGATCGAATCTTGCGCGCGATTGATCGCCGCCACATAGGCGCCGCGCCGCATGTAGTAGTGGGCGACATGCACCTCATGCGAGGCGAGCGCATTCACCAGGTATTTCATGCGCGCCGTCGCGTCCGCGGCGTAACGACTCTCGGGGAAACGCACCACCAGTTCGCGGAAGGCTTCGAAGGATTCGCGCGCCGCCTTGGGGTCGCGCTCGGTCAAATCCTGATTGCTGATGTAGCCGAGAATGCCGATATCCTCGTTGAAGTTGGCGAGGCCCTTCAGGTAATAAGCATAATCGACGTTCGGATGGTTCGGATGCAGGCGAATAAAGCGCTCGCAGGCCGCAATCGTCGAACCGATTTCCTGTTGGCGGAAATAGGCGTAGGCGACTTCGAGCTGCGCTTGCTGCGCATAACGGCCATAGGGGTAGCGCGCTTCGAGCTTTTCGTAAAGCTTGATCGCCTTATCGAACGCGCCGTCGGCCATCGCTTCCTTGGCCTCGGTGTAGAGCTTGTTGGCCGACCATTTGGCGGTTTCGTCGATTTGCTCGGGCAACATGCCGCAGCCGCCGAGCGCCGTTATGCCGAAAAACACGGCGATCAAAACCGCCCGCCACTGGATAAGCCAGTGCCTTGCAGGGTTTGCCGTTAAAATTGCTGCTGGAGTCACCGCGCCACCGCCCATAATCGAAGCCCTAAACTGAAAATTCCGTGGAAATTCAAAATCTCTCTGCCGATTATAACCGAAGCGCCCCGCCCGCTCGCGAGACGACCATACCTATGGAATGCGTAGGCTGGCGATTGGATGCGGCCTTGGCTCATCTCTACCCCGAACACTCGCGCGCACGGCTGCAATCCTGGCTCAAAGACGGGCTGATTCTGATCGATAACGCCAGCCAACCCGGCAAACGCAAGGCGATCGGCGGCGAGCGGGTCTGCTTCAGCACAGCGACCGCAGCGACATCGGCATCGACGGATTGCGCCGAAGATATCGCGCTCGATATCGCATTCGAAGACGAGCAGATTCTAGTGATCGACAAGCCTGCGGGATTGGTGGTGCATCCGGGCAACGGCAATCCCGACGGCACCTTGCTCAACGCATTGCTGCACCATGCGCCCGACTTAGCCGACGTGCCGCGCGCCGGCATTGTGCATCGACTCGACAAGGACACCAGCGGTCTGCTCGTCGTCGCCAAGACCTTGATTGCGCAGACCGATCTGGTGCGCCAATTGCAGGCGCGCACCGTTAAACGTCATTACTTGGCGCTGGCGCTGGGCCATGTCGTCGAAGACGGCGCGGTCGATGCGCCGCTGGGCCGTCATCCGGTGCATCGCACCAAGATGGCGATCGTGCCGGGCGGCAAGGAAGCGCGCACGCATTACCATGTGCGCGAACGTTTCGCCCACGCCACCTTGGTCGAATGTCGGCTCGAAACCGGACGCACTCATCAGATTCGCGTCCATCTGGCCTCGATCAAGCATCCGCTGGCGGGCGATCCGGTCTACGGCAAAAAGAGCGGCAGAGATGCGCGCCTCGACGCCTTCCCGCGTCAGGCGCTGCATGCATGGCGATTGGCCTTGTCGCACCCGACGACGCGGCAGATGCTGGAATGGGAATCGCCGCTGCCCGACGATTTTTCCACCCTGCTCGATTCCTTGCGTTCATGAGCTTATCGCGCTTATTTACCCCTGCTCCGTGGTCGCCGCCGCCCGGCGTCGCTCTGGCGCTGACCACGCGCTGCGGCGGCGTCAGCGCCGCGCCTTGGCATAGCTTCAATCTCGGCGACCATGTCGGCGACCATGCGCCGCATGTCGCGCACAACCGCGCGCTATTGCGCCAGGAACTGCCCGCCGAACCGCTATGGCTGCGCCAAGTCCATGGCGTGCGCTGCATCGATGCGGCGCAGGCGCAAGCTAACGACGAAGCCGACGCCAGCTTCAGCCGCACGCCGGGCATAGTCTGCGCGGTGCTGACCGCCGATTGCCTGCCGATTCTGTTATGCGACCGAGCCGCCACCGTGGTCGCCGCGATCCATGCCGGTTGGCGCGGGCTGGCGAGCGGCGTAATCGAATCGACCCTCGCCGCGATCGGCGCGCCGCCGTCGCACCTGATGGCGTGGTTCGGCGCGGCGATAAGCGCCGCGCATTTCGAGGTCGGCGACGAGGTGCGCGCGGCGTTCGTCGCCCACGACCCCGCTGCGGCGCAGGCTTTCGCGTCGGGACGCGAGCCGGGCAAATGGATGGCGGACTTGCCGCGCTTGGCGCGCCGGCGTTTGCAGGCGCTAGGCATCAACCCCAGCCGTATCGCCAGCGCCGACTTTTGCAGCGTGCGCGACCATGAACTGTTCTACTCCTACCGCCGCGACGGCATTACCGGACGCATGGCCAGCCTGATCTGGCTTAATCCGCCTTAATCCGGCTCAATCGACATCAAACCCATAAATCATGACAACTCTCGCCTGGATTATCACGATGGCCTTAGTCGGCGGCGCGCTCAGCGTTCTGGCCGCCGCCGCGTTCGCCTTCAACGCACGCGCGCAATGGGTGCCGATGCTGATCAGTTACGCGATCGGCGCCTTGCTCGGCGCCTCGTTTCTCGAAGTCTTGCCGCACGCCATCGAAGCCAGCGGCAACGCCTCGACCAGCGCCGCCACCGTGCTCGGCGGCATCCTGATCTTCTTCGTGCTCGAAAAATTGGTGCTCTGGCGACATTGCCATATCGAAGCCTGCGAAGGCCATGAGCCGGAATTTCATAGTCACCACAACCACGGTCACGACCATGGGCGTAGCGGCTTATTGATCACCATCGGCGACACCTTTCACAACTTCGTCGACGGCGTGCTGATCGCCGCCGCGTTTATGCAGGATACGCGCCTCGGCATCGTCACGGCATTGGCGATGATCGCCCACGAAATCCCGCAGGAAGTCGGCGACTTTATGATTTTGCTGCATTCGGGCTACAGCAAGGCGCGCGCGCTGACGCTGAATCTGCTCTCCAGCCTCGCCACGCTGGTCGGCGCGCTGCTGGCCTACTTCGCGCTAGGCTATCTGCAAGGCGCCGTGCCTATCCTGCTGGCGCTGGCCGCATCGAGCATGATCTACGTCGCCGTCGCCGACCTGATTCCCGGCTTACATAAACGTCCCGAACTGCGCGCCACGGTGCAACAAGTGCTGCTGATCGCCGGCGGCATCGCCACCATCGTACTTACCCATCATGTCGTCGATTATTTCGCCGAATGATGCGTCGCCGTTGAAAAGTCGGCGCCGGCGGGACGGCTAGGCTTGATCCAAAAAACATTTCAGCAGATCGAGCGACGAGACGAAGCCCTTGATCTGCTTGCCTTCGTTCACCACCAGATGGTGCACTTCATGACTCACCATCAGCGCCGCCGCATCGAGCACCGTGGCGTCCGGGCCGACCTCTACCGGTCGGTAGGAGCAGATTTCCCACGCCTTCGCCAGTTTGGCATTCTTCTTCTCGGCATGAAAACGGGCGATATCCTTCAGGCTGATAATGCCGAAACAATCGCCGCGCCGTTCGTCGACCACCGGCAGCGACGATAAGTTGTTGCAGATCAAGGTCTCTTCGGTCTGCGCCACGCTCGTTTGCAGATCGACGGAAACGATGAAGCTGCGCATTACATCGACAATTTTCTTTTGCATATCGCCTCGATAAATTCAACATCTAAGGAAAGACCGTAATGATAACGCATGGTTTCGCCGCTTATTCCTCGACGCCACGCCAAATCAGCATCAAGCCCACCAGCGCCAAGACCGACGCAGCGCCGTAGGTCCATGACGAGCCGACGCGCACCCATAACTCGCCGGCCAGCACCGCGCCGATCAAGCCGCCTGCGCCGTAGGCCACGCTGCCGTACAGCGCCTGAGCATGGGCCTGCCGCCTAGCCGAAAACCAACGATTCAGCGTCATCAAGGTCGCCACATGATGCGCGCCGAAGCTCGCGCCGTGCAGCAACTGCGCCAGCAATAAGCAAACGATAGATTCCGCGCCCCAACCGATCATGACGAAGCGCACGGCGGCGAGCGCGAAACTCGCCAACAGAATCGCGCGGTAAGAAACGCGCTTCGACCAATATGGCATAGACAGAAACACCGCGATTTCCGCCGCGACGCCCAGCACCCAGAGCGCGCCGATCGCGGATTTATCGTAACCGTGCGCCACGAGATGGATGCTGTAGAACACATACAGCGCGCCGTGCGCCGCCACCATGCACAGACTCGCCAGGCATAAGGCCAGCATTTTGCCGCGATAAAGTCCGGCCAGCGGCTCCGCCGCATGCGCGCTCGGCGTCAGCGGCGCCTCGCGCAAAGCCAGCGACGCCAGCAAGGTCGCCAATATCATTGCGGCGTCGAGCCAGGGGACGATGGCAATGCCGACATGGTCGAGCAGCCAACCGATGCCCATCACCGTGACGATAAAACCCAGCGATCCCCACAGGCGAATGCGTCCGTAATCTTCCGGGCGATGCTCCAGACTTTTCAGGGTCAAGGCTTCGACCAAGGGCAAAGAGGCGCTCCAGAAAAAATGCATCGATAACAAAGCGAGCGCCAAACCCCAAAACTCGCGCGTCGCGAGCACGCCGCAAAAGCACAGCAAGGCCGCCGCCATGGTCGCACTGACGACACTGACCGCACGCACGCGCCGCCCGATGCGCGCCGCGAACCAACTGCCGCATAAGGGCGCGACCAGCCGCATCGCCGGCGATAAGGCCATCAGCCAGGCGATGCGCTGCGCGGGCAAACCGAGTTCTTGCAGATACAGCGCGAAATATGGCTGAAACGCGCCGATAAAGGCGAAATAGGCAAAATACCAGGCGGCTAAACGTCCGTTTTGCATCGACGGCGGGCTTGAAATATCCGAAAACGCCGGCGGCATCCGTCCCGCCAGCGCCGACTTTTTATTGAAAATGTTGACAAGTGAGATCCGATCCTGTGCTTCCTTGCACTACGCGGCTTTATTGCGCAGCAGTCCGTGCGGACTGCCGGGTTACGCCTTTGGTTATGACTGAAGCGATTTCTTCCACTCCGCCAGCGCTATTGCCAATGAGCTATCCAGCCACTCCGCAAAGCGCTTTTGAGTGCTGTCATACGATTCCACATAGTTAAACTGAAATAGATCCGTTGCAGCAGGGTGGACATTTACCGTCTCCGTTCCCCCATCTTCGCGCGGCGCCTTAAGATAGGTAAAGGCCGACGCAGCAAGAATGCCGGAATCCCCAGGGCCATAGCCGTGGATGGTGACGACGTAATCAAACTCTTGGCCTGTTGTTAGCGTCAAACGCACCCACGACCGATAGCGGTCGAAGTTCGCAAAGTAGTCAAAGCGATTCGCCGTTTCGACAATCTGCTTTTGAAAGTAATGGCGTTGCGGAGATGAGTTGTCTGCGGCGCTTGTTCCGGCTTGATACTTTTGTTTCAGTTGAGGGGGTGTTAGCGCTCGAAGCTGACCGTCAAGTGTCGTTGCTAGACTCCTGAACTTGGCGTCGATAGCGACAAAAAGCCTGTCGGCATGATCGAAAACGAGCGAGACCTTTTGCTTTTCTTTCGCGAACTTTGACTTAAGAAGTTCGAGCGCAGAACTGATAATCTGGTCAGCATACTTGCTTTGTTGGACTTTTTGCTCGAGACCGAGCGCCTTTAGAATCGAATCTCTTTGCCGTCGGGCAAAGAAGAAAACCAATGGCGATAAGTTACCTGCATCGGCCGTTTCTAGTGCACCGATGTATTCTTTGCGATCGGATTCGCGAACGACAAGAGGAAATAGTCCTTCACGCAAAAAAACTAACGACGCAAGGGCGCGCGCTACACGGCCATTACCGTCTTGAAACGGATGTATCTGTGTGAACCTATGATGCAACCACGCGGACTTAACTTCTGGCGCGTACTTTGGCTCTGCCTCCCTGTACATGCGCACCAAGCTTTCCATTTCATCCTTTGTCAGCTCGGGGGGGCAGTAAGAATGCACCGCGCCATCAGGCCTTCGCGGGTTATTCGGAAGGGTTTTATATTCCCCCTTTTGAAGAGATACGCGAATGAGATCGCCTGACTCGGTAACTGCCTCTATGTAGTCTTGATGTGCAGTGAATTGTGCTTGTAAACCGCGGATAAAGTATTCGGAGAGTGGTTCCTCCCCTTTGATGTAGCCGAAAAGTCCCTCGACAATTCCAAGATGGTCATTGATCAGGGTTTGAATGTGTTCGGCGTCTTTTTGAGTAAGGCCTCCCCGATGAGAAATGATCGATGACTCAATACCTTGCTCGATCAAAACCTCGGTAACGCCTCTATCCCAAGTGTAAAGACGTTCAATGATCCCAGTCTCGATAGCCCACTCTCTTTGAAGCTTCTTGATGAACTCTTTGTACGCGCCATCATCTTCAAGCTGGTCTTTTTTTTCCCGCCAGACCGAGGTAAGCGCCCGAAGTTCAGGGAAATGAAATGCTTCAGGTTCAGGAAAGGGAAGAATTCGTTGGTAAGCCATGAGAAATCCTTTCGGATGAAAAGGCATAACGTGGAGTTGGGCGAAGCCGCTGGCGCGGAGAAAAAAGCGCAGCGGCGTCCGACTGGATTCAAAATATAACCTCACTCCTTCGACCGAGGGATTGGACAACAAATCATGAGGTTACACTACGATAGAAGCATCGGCATTTGCCATCCGTCCCGCCAGCGCCGACTTTTCGAATCGATGGGTTTAGCCCGCGGGGCGGGCCGGCACGCGCGGCGTCGGGCAGTCGACGTCGGCGCATTGGGCGCGATGCTGCAAAGCCGCGTCGATCAGCACCAAGGCCAGCATCGCCTCGGCGATCGGCGTCGCACGGATGCCGACGCAGGGGTCGTGACGCCCATGGGTTTCGACCATCGCCGCTTCGCCGTGGATATCGATCGAACGGCGCGGCAGACGTATGCTGGAAGTCGGCTTGATCGCCAGACTCACCACCACGTCCTGCCCGGTCGAGATGCCGCCGAGCACGCCGCCGGCATGATTGCTCAAAAAGCCCTGCGGCGTGATTTCGTCGCCATGCTCGCTGCCTTTTTGCGCCACCGACGCGAAACCCGCGCCGATTTCCACGCCCTTGACCGCATTGATGCCCATCATCGCGTAAGCGATATCGGCGTCGAGCCGGTCATACACCGGGTTGCCCCAACCGACCGGCACGCCGCGCGCGACGACGCAGATCTTCGCGCCGACCGAATCGCCGGATTTGCGCAATTCGTCCATATAGGCTTCGAGTTGCGGCACGATCTCGGCGTTCGGTGCAAAAAACGGATTGGAGGCTATCGCCGCCTCGTCTCGCCACGGAATTGCTATCGGTCCCAACTGGCTCATCCAGCCGCACAGGCCGACGCCGTAGCGTTCGCGCAGCCACTTGCGCGCAATCGCGCCG
>DATETD010000298.1:0-4753 GCA_035283885.1 Rhodocyclaceae bacterium | reverse complement strand
TGACGAGCGTTTCGACTACGAGTTCATCCGCGCGGTGCCGCTGCCCGAGTATCGCACCATACTCGATGCGGCGCTGATCGGACTGATAGAGCACTACCGCCCCTACGCGATCGATTTCAAAATCGGCAAAGTCGATAGCGGCGAAGTCCGGGATATTCATTCGGTAGCGATTTTCGACCAAGACGCGCGCGTGGTGTTCGGCGTCATCCAGGACATTACCGAACGTAAGCGGGCCGAGGAGCAATTGCAACTCGCCGCCAGCGTGTTCACCCATACCCGCGAGGGGATCGTCATCACTAGCGCCCAGGGCGACATCGTCGATGTCAACGACGCTTTTGCCACGATTACGGGCTACAGCCGTAGCGAAGTGCTGGGACGCAATCCCCGCTTACTGAAATCGGGCATACACCCGCCGGAACTTTACGCGGCGATGTGGCAAACCCTGGTCGACACGGGATACTGGCAAGGGGAGTTCTGGAATCGGCGCAAAAACGGCGAGCTGTATCCGGAAATGCTGACCATCAGCGCCGTGCGCGACGCTTCGGGCAAAACGCAGAGTTACGTCGCCCTGTTCTCCGACATCAGCGCGATCAAGCAGCATCAACAGCAATTGGAATACATCGCCCACTACGATGCGCTGACGCGTTTGCCCAATCGCGTGCTGTTGGCCGAGCAATTGCAGCAGGCGATGGCGCAGAGCCGGCGGCATGAGCGATTTATCGCCGTGGTCTATCTCGATCTGGATGGATTCAAACCGGTCAATGACCGCTACGGTCACACCGTCGGCGACAATTTGCTGGTCGCCTTGGCGCAACGCATGAAAGCCACGCTACGCGAAGGCGACGTCTTGGCGCGGCTCGGCGGCGACGAGTTTGTCGCAGTCTTGGTCGATCTGCTCGCGCCCGAAGATTACGAGCCGGTGCTGAGTCGTTTGTTGCTCGCGGCCTCCGATCCGGTCAAAGTCGGCGACGCCATGCTGCAAGTTTCCGCCAGCATCGGCGTGACCTTCTACCCGCACGACGGCGTCGACGCCGATCAACTGCTGCGCCATGCCGACCAGGCGATGTACCAAGCGAAGCAGGCCGGCAAAAATCGTTACCACCTGTTCGACATCGCCCACGACGCGGCGATCAAAGCGCATCGCGAAACCTTGGAGCGCATCCGCCGCGCGCTCGATCTGCGCGAATTCGTGCTGTATTACCAACCGAAGGTCAATATGAAAACCGGCGCGGTCTTCGGCGTCGAAGCCCTGATTCGCTGGTTACACCCCGAACGCGGCCTATTGGCGCCCGCCGCTTTCCTCCCGCTGATCGAGAACCACGCGATCAGTGTGGAGTTGGGCGAATGGGTGATCGACGCCGCCTTGCAACAGATGACCGCGTGGCGCGCCATGGGATTGGATATTCAAGTCAGTGTGAATATCGGCGCGCGCCAGTTGCAACAGCCCGACTTCGTGCAACGCCTTTCGCAACTCTTGGCGAACCGTCCCGGCGCCGATCCGGCGCGATTGGAGTTGGAAATTCTCGAAACCAGCGCATTGGAGGATGTGGCGAAAGTCTCGGAACTGATGTACGCCTGCCGCGCGCTCGGCGTCGGCTTCGCCTTGGACGACTTCGGCACCGGCTATTCCTCGCTGACCTATCTCAAGCACTTACCGGCGGAGATGCTCAAGATCGACCAAACGTTTGTGCGCGATATGCTCGACGATGCGAACGATCTGGCGATCGTCGAAGCCGTCGTCGGTTTGGCCAGAGCCTTCCGTCGCAATGCGATCGCCGAAGGCGTCGAAACGGTGGCGCATGGCGAGTTGCTGCTATGGCTGGGTTGCGATCTGGCGCAAGGCTACGGCATCGCCCGCCCGATGCCGGCCAGCGAATTCCCGCATTGGGCGGCGACCTGGCGTCCGGATGCGGCCTGGACCGCCTGGCGCGACCGCCGTGCGACGCGCGACGAGATGGCGCCGATTTTCATCGAAGTGGAGCTACGCCACTGGTTCAACGCCTTCGAAGTCTTTCTCGCCGACGAACATCGCCCGCCGCCGCCGCTCGCGGCGCACGAATCCCGTTTCGCTCGCTGGCGGTTAAGCGTAGACGGCGAGCGCTCCCACCTTGCATCGGCAGGCGTGCTCCACGACCGCGCCTATGCGCTGGGTCGGCAATTGGTCGACCTGCATCGCCAAGGACGCCGCACCGAAGCGCAGGCGCGGCTGAACGAATTGCGCGAGCTGCGCGACGCATGCATCCATGCCCTACGCGAATCGACGCACGACATCGACGTTGAGCAATCAGCCTAAAAACCTCTGTCGTCCACGAAAAGCACGAAAGACACGAACAAAAACAAACGCGTATACAGGTCGTCCCGCTTTACGTCGGCAGCCGTTATTTTCGTGCTTTTCGTATTTTTCGTGGACAACTGCTTTTTCAACGATCACGCATTCTGTTTCAGCTGATCCAGAATCCCCGGATTTTCCAGCGTCGATACATCCTGGACGATAGACTCGTTGCGCGCCAGGCTGCGCAATAGGCGGCGCATGATCTTGCCCGAACGGGTCTTGGGTAGATTCTCGCCGAAGCGGATATCCTTGGGTTTGGCGATCGGGCCGATTTCCTTCGCGACCCAATTGCGCAATTCGTTGGCGATGTTCTTCGCCTCCTCGTCGCTCGGGCGCGCCTGTTTCAGCACCACGAAGGCGCAGATCGCCTCGCCGGTGATGTCGTCGGGCCGACCGACCACGGCGGCTTCGGCCACCAAGGAATTCGCCACCAAAGCCGATTCGATTTCCATCGTCCCCATGCGGTGGCCCGAAACGCTCAACACATCGTCGATGCGGCCCATGATCGTGAAATATCCCGTGCTCGCATCGCGCATCGCGCCGTCGCCCGCCAAATAGAGCTTGCCGCCCAGTTCCGGCGGGAAATAAGACTTGATATAGCGTTCCGGGTCGCCGTAAATCGTGCGTATCATCGACGGCCAGGGCTTCTCGATCACCAGGAAGCCGCCCTTGCCCCATTCGACCTCTTGGCCGGTTTCGTCGACCACCGCCGCGGCGATGCCGGGGAAGGGCAGGGTGCAGGAACCCGGCACCAAGGGCGTAACGCCGGGCAGCGGCGTGATCACATGGCCGCCGGTCTCGGTTTGCCAGAAGGTATCGACGATAGGACAACGCCCGCCGCCGACATTTTCGTAATACCACATCCAGGCTTCCGGATTGATCGGCTCGCCGACCGAGCCGAGCAAGCGCAAGGACGAAAGATCGTAATGCTGCGGATGCGTCGCCGGCGTTGCGCCGCTGGCCTTGATCAGCGAACGGATCGCCGTCGGCGCGGTATAGAAAATGCTCACCTTATGTTTTTGCACCGTGCTCCAAAAACGCCCTGCATCCGGGTAGGTCGGCACACCTTCATATACCATTTCGGTTGCGCCGCAGGCCAGCGGGCCATAGGCGACATAGGTATGGCCCGTGACCCAGCCGATATCCGCCGTGCACCAGAACACATCGTCCGGTTTGATGTCGAAGGTCCATTTCGTCGTCAGGATCGCCAGCAGCAAATAACCGCCCGAACTGTGCTGCACCCCCTTGGGCTTGCCGGTCGAACCGGAGGTGTAGAGCAGAAACAGCGGATGCTCGGCGTCCACCCATTCCGGCTCGCAGCTCGTCGGCTGCGCGGCGGTCAGCTCGTGCCACCACAGATCGCGCCCGACGTGCATCGCGCACGGCTCGCCGGTGCGACGATAGACGATCACCGAACGCACCGATTCGCAACCGCCGAGCGCCAGCGCCTCGTCCACCGCCGGCTTCAAGGGCAGCGCCTTGCCGCCGCGAAACTGGCCGTCGGCGGTAATCACCGCAATCGCGCCCGCATCCTGGATGCGCTCTTGCACCGACTTGGCCGAAAAACCGCCGAACACCACCGAATGCACCGCGCCGATACGCGCGCAGGCCTGCATCGCCACCACGCCCTCGATCGACATCGGCATGTAAATCAGCACGCGGTCGCCGCGAGCGACACCCAAACCCTTGAGCGCATTCGCCAACTGGCAGACGCGCGCCAACAGTTCGCGATAGCTGACGCGCGTGACGTCGCCGTTGTCCGCCTCGAACACGATCGCGGTCTTGTCGCCCGAGCCGGCTTCGATGATACGGTCGAGGCAGTTATACGACACATTCAGTTGCCCATCGGCGAACCAGCGATAAAACGGCGCACGGCTATCGTCGAGCGACTGCGTAAAGGGACGACGCCAACTCACATGCTCCTGCGCCAGCCGCGCCCAGAAACCGGCATAGTCCTGCTCGGCCTCGGCGCACAGCGCGTCGTAAGCCGCGCGTCCGGAGATCGTCGCCTGCGCAACGACGGCGGCGGATGGCGGAAAGAGGCGGTGTTCGGTATGTACGGATTCGATAGCGGCCATGGAATTCTCCTGAGGGTGGGATTGTCGGCAAGACGCTGAATTTAGCATAGCAACGGTGTCGGGTATATCGCCGGGTGCAGTGGAGCGCCGTCCCGCCGGCGCCGACTTTTGACGGGGCGATGGAAATTTGCAATTCCCCCTCGCTCCACTCGCCATTGATCGATATTTCGAGTAAAAAGAGTGCTATCACCTTGGATGTAGGTCATCGTAAACTAACCTCGGTTTGAAACCCCGCCCTTTAGGGCGGCGGGAGCTAACCCCGGCCTGAAGGCCGGGGTTTCGGCGACCGTTTTGGGAGGGGATGCAAACCCCTTCCAAAACGTGTTTGATCGACAGGCCTAAA
>DATETD010000297.1:0-15814 GCA_035283885.1 Rhodocyclaceae bacterium | reverse complement strand
GCGGCGGCGGGCGGCGCCCGCTCAAGGCCTCGGCCATGCCGAGCAAATCGCGCCCGGAGATTCTGACGATGCCGATGCCGCCGCGCCCGCTGGCCGTGGCGATGGCGGCGATGGTGTCGTTGCGTCCGCTCACGATGCGGCCAAGTTTATTTGCTTTCGCCGCTTTCGATCAGGCGCGTGATCTGCCATTGCTGCGCGATCGACAGCACGTTATTCACCGTCCAGTACAGCACCAAGCCCGCCGGGAAGAACAGGAACATGCCGGTGAAGAGGATAGGCATAAACAGCATGACTTTCGCTTGGATCGGATCGGGTGGCGTCGGGTTGAGGCGCGTCTGGATCAACATGGTCGCGCCCATAATCAGCGGCAGCACATAGTACGGGTCTTTGACCGACAGGTCGGCGATCCAGCCCAGCCACGGCGCATTGCGCATTTCCACCGTGCCGAGCAGCACCCAGTACAGGGCGATGAATACCGGGATTTGCACCAACACCGGCAGACAGCCGCCGAGCGGATTGACCTTTTCCTTCTTGTACAATTCCATCATTTCCTGATTCAAGCGCATCTTGTCGTCGCCATACAGTTCCTTGAGGCGCTGCAATTTCGGTGTCATGACGCGCATCTTCGCCATCGATTTGTAGCTCGCTGCCGACAGCGGGAAGAAGATCAGTTTCAGCAATACGGTCAGGCCGATAATCGCCCAGCCCCAGTTGCCGAGCAGGGTATGGATCGTCGCCAGCACCCAGAACAAGGGCGCGGCGATGACCGTCAGCATGCCGTAATCGACCACCAGATCGAGGCCCGGAGCGATTTTTTCGAGCTTGCTCTGCTCTTGTGGGCCGGCATACAGCGTAATCGTGCTGCGTCCATCCGCCGCCGTCGGCAGGATGATCCCGGAAGAATAGATGTCGTCGCCGACCCGGCGCATGTAGAACTCGCGCGCGACGCCTTCCGGCCCGAGCCAAGCCGCAACGAAATAGTGCTGCACCATCGCGATCCAGCCGTTATCGGCTTTGGCGGCGAATTTGGCTTTGTTCTTCAGGATGTCGGCGAATTCGACCTTTTGATATTTTTCGGCCTGGGTGAATACCGCCGGGCCGGTGAAGGTCGATACGCCCATCATCATCGAGTTGCCGCTGCCTTCGGCGGGTTTGCCGTCGCGCGTGATTTGATAATAGGCGTGGGAACCGGCTTTGAGGCCCTCGTGGCGCAGTTCGATCTGGTAGCTGTCGCGGTGGAATACATAGGTCTTGACGACCTTTTCGCCGGCGGCGGACGTCGCTTCCAGCGCCACATCGAGCTGTTTGGCGCCGTCGCCGAGCGTATAGTCGGTGGCGGGTTTTACTGTGCGCCAGATCGCTTTGTGGTTCGGCATACCCTGGCCGGTCACGCCCGACTGGCCGAGATACAGGTGTTTGCCGCCGTTGTCGAACAGGACGAAGTTCTTGGTTTTGTCTTCCGAATCGGGATGGCGCAGCAATTCGAGCCGAATCAAGTCGCCGCCCTGAGTCGAAATCTCGGCCAGATACAGATCGGTTTTGACCTTAAGCGTCGGTGCGTCGCCGTGTTTGACGATGCCGTCGCTCGCCACCGCTGCCGACGCTCCATCCGGAGTCGGCGCGGGCACGGCGCCGGTCGGCGCGGCGCCCGCGGACGCCGTAGCGCCCGCCGCCGTTGCGGCGGTGGGCGGCTTGGGCAGCGACTGCTTCTGCCACGCATCCCAAAGCATGATGAGTGAAAAGCAAAATATCAACAACGGAAACAGGCGGCGGTTATCCATTACATTCTCGACAATCGGTTAATGGCGAATACAGCAAAATTCAGGGAACGGGATCGTATCCCCCAGGATGCCAAGGCTGGCATCGCCCCAGGCGCGCGACGGCGAGGTAGAGGCCGCGCAGCGCCCCATGACGTTGCAGCGCCTCGGCGGCATATTCCGAACAACTCGGGTGAAAGCGGCAACGATATCCCAGCCAGGGACGTAGTACATAGCGATAGATGCTCAACAGCAGGAGCAACGGCGCAATCGCCGCCTTGCGCAGCGCGGACATGATACGGTTACGGTCGCTGTGCATATCCGGCATAGAGATTCATCATGGCGCGAGCTGTTGCAGCAGACGTTCGATTTCCGCGCGCCACCGTTTTTTCGCCGCGCCATCGCTCGCCCGGATATCCTTTATGGGGCGAGTCAGACGTAAGACGAGGTCGTAACCGGGCAGGGAAGGCGGCGTAATTTCGGGCGCAGCTTCGGATACACTGCTGGACACGCTGCCGGAATATGTCGCCGACCGTTGCCTGGCGTCGCAAAACAGGCGAAAGGCTTCACGTCCTTGCCGCTTGATCGCATTGCGCAACGACGAAGCCTTCGCCATGCGTTTGGGTACGATCAAGCCAATACGCATCGCCCCGGCCTGGTTGTTTGCATCGGACGTCGACATCTCCGGAGCGAGCCGATAATGAAGTACGAACGATGGTCCGCGAATCGTCCGTCGCGACTTGAGGACGACGGAAAATTCCTCCGGTCTATGCAGGCGCTTGTCGGCGCCGAACGATGCGCTCAAACGTCTCAGCCGTTTGCTTAAACGGCCAGGCGCTGACGTCCCTTGGCGCGACGAGCGCGGATCACGGAGCGACCGCCGCGGCTAGCCATGCGAACCAGAAAACCATGGGTGCGTTTACGGCGTGTCACCGAAGGCTGGTAGGTGCGTTTCATAACAATTTCCCCTGAACTCGAAAAAAGCGGCGAATTACAACTTGTTATGGTTCGCTTGTCAAGCGAACCCTGCGTCGCGCGCTGTGGATAACTTCGGATAAAACCGCTAAAATCGCGTGGCGCAAACAAGTTTTAGCCCGATTATTCGGTGCTGCTCCGTCGCTACGACTCGCTTATATCACCCTAGACTATCCATGATTCGACCCCGCCAGCACCCGGCAGCCGCCTTTTCCATTACGACTTAATGCGATGAACGAATTCTGGTCCACTTGCCTGCTCAATCTGAAGCAGGAACTGCCTCCGCAACAATTCAATACCTGGATCAAGGGCTTACGTCTTGAAGCGGACGCGAGCGACGAGCGTCGTTTTCTGTTGCTGGCGCCGAACCGTTTCGTGATGCAGTGGGTGCGCGAACGTCATTTGGCGCAGATCGAAGCGATGGGGCGCGACTTTTTCGGCGGCGATATCTCGATCTCGTTGGGCGTCGGCGAAACGCCGTCCGAAACGCCGCCCAGCGCCGAAGAACTCGACGCCGCAACGGTCGAAACCGCCGAATCCAGTTCTCCCAGTTCCCCCGTTGCCGCCAAGAACGCCAAATCGAGCGCCGGCGCCAAAAGCGGCGACCCCGCGTATGAAAAAACCCGGCTGCGCGCCGATTTCACCTTCGATACCTTGGTGACCGGGCGCGCCAACGACTTGGCGCGCGCCGCCGGGCAGCAAGTCGCCACCAATCCCGGCGTCGCCTACAACCCGCTGTTCGTCTATGGCGGCGTCGGTCTGGGCAAAACCCATTTGATTCACGCGATCGGCAACGCGATTTACGCCAATAATCCGAATATGATCGTGCGCTATGTGCATGCCGAAGATTATTTTTCCGACGTGGTGCGCGCGTTTCAGCAGAATTCGCGCGAAACCTTCAAGAACTACTATCGCTCGCTCGACCTGCTGCTGATCGACGATATTCAGTTCTTCAATCGCAAGGATCGCACCCAGGAAGAATTTTTCTACGCCTTCAACGCGCTGATCGAAGCGCAAAAGCAAATCATCATCACCTGCGACACCTATCCCAAGGACGTGCAAGGGCTCGAACAGCGGCTGGTGTCGCGCTTCGACTGCGGCCTGACGGTCAGTATCGAGCCGCCCGAACTCGAGATGCGCATCGCGATTCTGAAAAAGAAAGCCGAAGCCGAAAATATCAAAATCGACGACGACGTGTCGTTTCTGATCGCCAAAAACCTGCGTTCGAACGTGCGCGAGCTCGAGGGCGCCTTGAATCGCGTCGTCGCCTACGCCCGGTTTCGCGGTTGCGACATCGACGTCGAAGTCGCCAAGGAGGCGCTGCGCGACATTATCGGCGCGGTCAATCGCCAAATCTCGTTGGAATTCGTGCAGAAAACCGTGGCCGATTATTACAAAATCAAGATCGCCGATATGTATTCGCAAAAGCGCACGCGCGCCATCGCGCGCCCGCGCCAAGTCGCGATGTGGCTGTGCCGCGAATTGACTACGCATAGTCTGCCCGAAATCGGCGAAGCGTTCGGCGGTCGCGATCATACGACCGTGATGCACGCTTGCCGCACCGTCATCGAACTCAAAGGGCAGGACACCCGTTTGAACAACGACTTGCATGTGCTGGTGCAGACCATCAAGAGTTGATGGAACATAGCCCACCGCAAAAGTCGGCGCTGACGGGACGGCTATCGCCGCATCGCCCCCTTATAACTAATACTAATTCCATAATTTAATCGGGACTCGATTATGATTTTATTCAAAGGCCTTTGCAGCCAACTGCTCAATCCCCTGCAAGCCGTTGTCGGCGTGGTCGAAAAGCGCCACACCATGGCGATTTTGGCGAACGTGTTGTTCGAGAAAAAAGGCGATAGGATCACGCTGCTGGCCACCGATAACGACATCCAGATCACCACGCATGCGCCGAGCGAAGGCGGCGAGGATTTTGCCATCACCGTCGCCGCCAAAAAGCTGCACGACGTGCTGCGCTCGCTGCCGGAGATGACCGAAATCAAGCTGACGCTCAATGATGCGCGCTTGCAGGTCAAATCCAAGCACAGTTCGTTCAATCTGCAAACCCTGCCCGCCGCCGATTTCCCGACGATGAGCGTGACGATCGGCCAGGGGACGCAACTGACATTGCCGCAACGGCAAGTCAAGCACATGCTGTCGCAAGTGCAATACGCCATGGCGCAACAGGATCTGCGCTATTACCTGAATGGACTGCTGATGGTCGCCAAGGGCAATAGTTTGCGCATGGTCGCCACCGACGGGCATCGCCTAGCCTATGTCGGCGGCGCGCTGCCGGTCGAACTGCCGACGCCGATCGAAGCGATTATTCCGCGCAAGACCGTGCTGGAGCTGTCGCGCCAACTCGGCGACAGCGACGATCCCTTGACGATTACGCTCTCGAAAACCCAGGCGCGCTTCGAATTCGGTTCGGTCGAACTGATCTCGAAACTGATCGAAGGCAAGTATCCCGATTACGAGCGCGTGATCCCGAAAAACCTCGACAAAGTCATCACCTTGTCGCGCGACGGCCTGGCGCACGCCCTGCAACGCGCCGCGATCATGACCGCCGAGAAATTTCGCTCCGTGCGCTTCGTCATCGATGCGGGATTGCTGAAAATCTACAGCAGCAACACCGAGCATGAAGAAGCTCAGGAAGAAATCGAGATCGAATATAACGACATGGCGATCGACGTCGGTTTCAATATCGCCTACCTACAGGAAGTATTGAACAATCTGACCAGCAAGGACATCGAACTGCATTTCGCCGATTCGAACTCCAGCGCGCTGATCCTGATCCCCGGCAGCAGCGACTTCAAATACGTCGTTATGCCGATGCGTATCTAAGCCCACCTGGCTCAGCCCAAGCGCACGTCCACCGTTTTATTGATTACGAAAAGACACCCGATGGAAAATCTTCCCAATCCAGACTACGACGAATCCAGCATACAGCAGCTTGAAGGACTGGAGGCCGTCAGAAAACGTCCTGGAATGTACATAGGCGACACCTCCGACGGCACCGGCTTGCATCATATGGTGTTCGAGGTGGTGGATAACGCCATCGACGAATCCTTGGCGGGTCATTGCAACGAAATCGTCATCACCATCCACACCGACAACTCGATCTCGGTCACCGACAACGGGCGCGGCATCCCGACCGGCATCAAATTCGACGACAAACACGAACCGCGCCGCTCCGCCGCCGAAATCGTGATGTGCGTGCTGCATGCCGGCGGCAAATTCAATCAAAATTCCTACAAAGTCTCGGGCGGCTTGCATGGCGTCGGCGTTTCCTGCGTCAATGCGCTGTCGAAATGGCTGCGGCTGGTGATTCGCCGCGACGGCAAGAAGTATTTCATGGAATTCAATCGCGGCCATGCGATCGACCGTATCGTCGAACTGCGCAACGGCGTCGAAGTCTCGCCGCTCAAAGTCGTGGGCGACACCGAATTGCGCGGCACCGAAGTGCATTTTCTCGCCGACGAGGAAATCTTCGGCACGATCGAATTCCATTACGACATCCTCGCCAAACGGCTGCGCGAACTATCCTTCCTAAATAATGGCGTCAAGATCAAGCTCGTCGACCAACGCCATGCCAAAGAAGAAGATTTCGCCTTCTCGGGCGGCGTCAAAGGCTTTGTCGAATACATCAACCGCACCAAAACGGTATTGCATCCGACCGTGTTCTACTCGGCGGGCGAATCGATCCAGAACGGCGTATCGATCGGCGTCGAAGTCGCGATGCAATGGAACGACTCCTATGCCGAACAAGTGCTGTGTTTCACCAACAATATCCCGCAATCCGACGGCGGCACCCATTTAACCGGCTTGCGCGCCGCGATGACGCGCGTGATCAACAAATACATCGAAGAACACGAAATCGCCAAGAAGGCCAAGGTCGAAATCGTCGGCGACGATATGCGCGAAGGCTTGGCCTGCGTGCTTTCGGTCAAGATGCCCGACCCGAAATTCGCCTCGCAGACCAAAATGAAGCTGGTGTCGTCCGAAGCGCGCCCGGCGATCGAAGAAGTCGTCGCGCAGAAACTCTCGGACTTCCTGTCCGAACGTCCGGTCGACGCCAAAATCATCACCGGCAAGATCGTCGAAGCCGCACGGGCGCGCGAAGCCGCGCGCCGCGCGCGCGAAATGACGCGCAGAAAAGGCGTGCTCGACGGCCTGGGCCTGCCCGGCAAGCTCGCCGACTGCCAGGAAAAAGATCCGGCCTTATGCGAAATGTACATCGTCGAGGGCGACTCCGCCGGCGGCTCGGCCAAACAAGGGCGCGACCGCAAATTCCAGGCCATCCTGCCGCTGCGCGGCAAGGTGCTCAACGTCGAAAAGGCGCGTTACGACAAGCTAATATCCAGCGAGCAAATCGTCACTCTGGTAACAGCGCTCGGCTGCGGCATCGGCGCCGAAGATTTCGACGCGGCGAAATTGCGCTATCACCGCATCATCATCATGACCGACGCGGACGTCGATGGCGCACATATCCGCACCCTGCTGCTGACCTTCTTCTACCGCCAGATGCCCGAACTGGTCGAGCGCGGCTATATCTATATCGCCCAACCGCCGCTGTACAAAATCAAGCACGGCAAATCCGAAACCTACATCAAGGACGACCCAGAACTCGATCAGCATCTGCTGCAACTCGCGCTCGACGGCGCGCAACTGATCCCGCGCAGCGGCGCGACGGTGATCGCCGGCGAGGCGCTAGGCGCGCTCGCGCGCTCCTTCTTGCTGGCCGAAGCGGTGATTCGTCGCTTATCGGACTTTATCGACGCCGAAGTGCTGCACGCCCTGCTCGCCAACGACCTGCCCATCGTCACTGCCAGCGCCGAAGAAGCGCAGCAAAGCGCCGCGCGCCTCGGCGCCCATATCTCCGCCGCCGCGCGCATCGAAGCGCGCTACGACGAACGCCACGAACGCTGGACATTGGCGATAGAACGCATGCGCCACGGCAACCTACGCACCGGCCGCATCGACGAAGACTTCCTGCTCTCGGGCGACTACGCGCAAATCCGCCGCACCTCGCAAATGATCGCCGGCTTGATGGGCGAAGGCGGCCAAATCCGCCGCGGCGAAAAATCGCTCGCCGTGACCAGCTTCGCCGACGCGATGAAATGGCTGCTCAACGAAGTCGAGCGCGGGCTGACCAAGCAACGCTATAAAGGTCTAGGCGAAATGAATCCCGAGCAACTGTGGGAAACCACCATGGACCCGACAGTGCGCCGCCTGCTCAGAGTGCAAATCGAAGACGCAATTACCGCCGACGCGATTTTCACGACATTGATGGGCGACGATGTCGAGCCGAGACGCGCGTTTATCGAGTCGAATGCGTTGTATGCGCGGAATATCGATGTGTGACAGACGGGTAACATAGCACGCAAAAGTCGGCGCTGGCGGGACGGCGGCAACGGACGTCGCCGCAGCGGTTTTCGATATATCCCGAACATCATTCGCCATCGTTCGCCCCAACGCCATGAACACAACCGAAAAAGTCCCGAAATCCATCGAACCCAAATTCGCTGCAATTGTCCGCCTCACGGACGCTTTTTGCGAGCAACGCCTCAACGAGGAATATCGTCAACTCATCCATCGCCTCCTTGGCGCCCTGGCGAGAAAACGACCGTCGCCGCTGACCCAAGGCAAGGAAGCTTCTTGGGCCGCCGGCGCCGTGCATGCCATAGGCTTCGCCAATTTTCTCGGCGACGCATCGCAAACGCCGCATTGCAAACCGAAAATCATTTACGATTTTTTTGGCATCGCGGAAAGTACGGGACAAAGTAAGTCCAAGGAAATCCGTAACCTATTGAAAATCGATCAATTGTCGCCGCAATGGACGCTACCGAGCCGGCTCGCAGACAATCCGATGGTATGGATGTTGCAAATCAATGGGCTGATCATCGACGTTCGTCGCGCGCCTATCGAATTACAGCGTCAGGCGTTCGAGATGGGATTGATTCCTTTCGTACCCGCCGAGCGAAACGGGCGAGATGGATAAGCCCGTAGGTTGGGCTGGCCTTATCAGCCCAACATCCCACCGTAGCGACGCGTGAAACCCAGTCCAACCTACGGGCTGCACGGCAGTCCTAAGGAGGCTCAAAACCATGAGATTCGATTCGATTCGCCTGACCAATTACCGGTGCCATGCCGACCTACAGGTAGATTTCAAGCCGGGCTTCAACGTTATCGTCGGTGTAAACGGCAGCGGCAAGACGTCGCTGTTGAATGCGGTGTGCGACGCCTTGGCGGGCTTAACCGTAACGACGTCCCTCCCAAATGGGAATTACTCAGCATTGAGCGACCCCAACGTGGTTCGACTCAAAGGGGAGGTGTTTCACGGGCGGTATCGCTTCGAGCCTCAATACCCTGTCGAGGTCAGTGCAACAGCTTCCACGTTTGAGAGCGTGAGCGATTGCAACTGGACCATTCGGAAAACCAGTCAAGTCGATCAACCTCAATGGACCGGCCTCCTCCCCGGTACGGCATGGCAGCGAAAGCAGCAGGCTGTAGCGGCGCAGGGCGAGGAGGTTGGCGCCCAACTCGCCTTGTCTATCGTCGCGTTCTACCGGGCGAATCGCCACTGGAGTCAACCGCAGCCGCACGAAATGCAGGCCGCCACGGCTCGAAATGCCCGAGCGGATGGCTATGTCTCTTGGTGGGATGCCTCGCTGGACGCCGGCGCGCTGCAATCCTGGGTCATCGGCAAGTGCCTTGAGCGATTCCAGGCATCTTCAGAGACCGGCAGATCGTTCGATAGCATCGATTCGGACGAGCTGGCCCTCGCGAACCAGGCGCTGGGGGCTGCGGTAGAGGGTATTAAGGGCCTGAAGTACGACCTCAAGCAAAAAAGTTTACTGGTCGAGTGGTCGAGTTCCGATGAGCCGACACGGCAGCCCACCGCCTTTGAAAACCTCAGCGATGGGCAGCGTGCGGTGATAGGTTTGGTTGCGGATATCGCCCGACGGATGTGCGTATTGAATCCACAGCTTGGCGAAGAGGTCACGCGCAAGACGCCAGGTGTGGTGCTGATCGATGAGCTGGACATTCATTTGCACCCGCGATGGCAACGAATATTGACCAGCGGACTGAAACGCGCCTTCCCAAAGGTACAGTTCATCGTGGCGAGCCATTCGCCTCAGGTATTGGGCGAGTTACGACCTGAAGAAATTATCATGCTCCGTTCGAACGGTACGGATCATCCACAAGTCAGTTACGGACTCACATCCAGCCAGGTGCTGGAGGAGATCATGGGCGCAGACGCAAGAGCGCCCGAGGTTCGGAAGATGCTGTCGGAGATATTCGAAGCCTTGGAGCGTAGAGAACTTCAAGCGGCGCAAGAGCAGCTGGTTGCGTTGGAAGCCGAGGCGCCCGGCATCCCGGAACTCGCAGGAGCTTGGGCGCTCCTGCGCCGCAAGGAGGTTCTTGGACGATGAAGCGGGTCACGAAGCAAGCTGAACCCGAGACCTTCGCTGACTGGAAGGCAAAGGCGAGCGAGGAATGGCAACCCCGTTATGGCGACTTGCAGCATCCGGAGAAGCGTGCGCTGCACTCCGCCTTACTCACCGAGCAAGGCGGAGTGTGTTGCTATTGCGGTCGAAGCATTTCTTTAGCAGACAGCCACATCGAGCACTTCCGACCCCAAGAGGCGCGCGAGGATCTGGCGCTCGACTATGGAAATCTCCTTGCATCTTGCATTAGAGAAACTGCGCCTGGCGCGCCGCTGCATTGTGGACACGCAAAGGGCAGCACGTTTGAGGAAGGCCTCGTTATATCTCCTCAGGATGTCGACTGCGAAAGGCGGTTTATCTACTCGTCGCAAGATGGAGCCATCTATCCTGCCGACACGACCGATGAGTCGGCCATCTATATGACAGAGCTGCTAAAGCTCGATATCGGATTCTTACGCGAGCGTCGCGCGGAAGCGTTAAAAAACGTATTCGATAACGAGTTCGTGAGCTCGGCGAGCGAAGAAGAACTGACCCATCTCGCAAATGCCTACAGGACGCCAGATGCAACCGGGCGAATGACGAGCTTTGGCCATGTGCTGTCTCGATTTGCAGAGCAACTACTTGGGCAGCTCGTATAAGCACGTCGATAGTGGATAGTGTCGCACTTGATTATGGACTCCAACCCGGCGTGGCGAGAAAGTCGGCGCTGGCGAGACGGATAGCGCCGCCCGCTCCCGCTCACTCGTCCTTATCGCCTCTGAATTTCCTGAAAACCAGCGCCAAGCCGTTTTCGCCGCGTTTCTTGATGCGCCCGATCAAATAACTCAGTTTTTCGCGCAGCAGCGGATCGCGCAGCAGTTTCGGCATCACGCGGCGAATCGCTTTCGATCGCGCTTGCAGCGTTTTGCCGAATAAAATATTGACGGTATCCAGCAACAGTTCGTATTTGATCTTTCGTACCGGAAACCACCATAAATTCGCATTCAGTTGCGGCGCGATATCGAAATGGACGACTTTCACGCGTGTCATTTCTTCGAGTCCCAAATGGGAATGCGTCGAGCCTAAGCCGCTTTGTTTCCAACCCAGCCAAGGCAATTCGGGCGAGCCATGGGTGACGACATGGTCGTTGATCGTCGTCACGCCCGTTTCCAGCCGAACGGCGATCGCGCGTGCGCGGTCGTTGTCCATGCTCCAAATGCTGGAGGTCAAGCCCAAGGTCGAATCGTTCGCCAAGGCGATGGCTGCTTCGTCCGTGTCGAATTTCATAATGCCGATGACCGGGCCGAAGACTTCCTCGCTCATGAGTTTCATACGGTGGTCGACATCGACGAAGGCGGTGCATGGGTAAAAATAGGCTGCGTCTTCTTGACGGATGCGGGCGCTGGCCAAGACTTTCGCCCCTTTGGCGAGCGCGTCGGCGACGGCTTCTTTAACCATTTCGATTTGGCGCGGCGTCGTCATCGCGCCCACATCGATATCGAATTGGCCGCGATCGACGCCTTGCCGCAAGCTTTCGGTGCGCTGTTTGAGCAAGGCGCAGAATCGATCCGCAACCGATTCATGCACATAGATCCGCTGCACGCCGGCGCAGGTTTGGCCGCTGTTTTGAAAGCCGCCCCAGATCGCGCCATTCACCGCGCGTTCGAGATTGGCGTCGTCCAACACGATCATGGCGTCGTTGCCGCCGAGTTCCAACGACAATGGCGTGATATTGTCGGCGGCTTGCCGCATCAGCGTTTTTCCGACGGCGACGCTGCCGGTAAAGAAGATCTTATCGATTCCATTGGCAAAAAAGGCGGCAGTGACTTTTTGCCCTTGCCCGACGATCAGGCGAAACAATCCAGCGGGAAGACCGCCCGCCGCGATCGCTTTTTCGATTTCCACGCCGACTAAACTCGTTTCGGAGGCGGCTTTGAATAAAACGGCGTTTCCCGCCATCAATCCCATAATAATTTCGCCGAAAGGAATCGCCAGCGGGTAATTCCAGGGAGAAACGATGCCGACCACGCCGAGCGGCAAACGCAGGATGTAGGCTCTTTTGTTGGAGAATAAGATGTTGGATGCGGTCATCCATTGCTTGGCGAGAATTTTCCTCGCCTTCTTCGCGTACCAATCGGCGCCCATTACGCACGGCAGCACTTCGGTATTCATCGCATCGGACAAAGTTTTTCCATTATTCGCCGAAATGACTTTTGCGATCGTCTCGGCATTTTCGAGCAGGTAGTCGCGAATCTTGAAAATGCATTCGCGTCGTTGCTTGAACGAATAATCCGCCCAAATTCTTTGCGCCGCACGCGCCGCTGCGAAAATTTCCGGCATGTCGTCGATCCGCGTCGGCGCAACCTCGCCGATGACGGCGCCCGTGGCGGGATTGATCGCCCGATGCGGCGGGGGTAGTCTATCGGCTGGAGCGGTGCTGGCGGTCATGAGCCTCCTTGGCGGTAGGGCGAGGGATAGGGTGCGCCGAGTATCCTCGACATCCGCCGTTGCGTCAAATATCTATATCGAGAGCATCCCATCGGTTGCGATAAAACTCGGCGCTGGCGGGACGGATAGGCGGAAAACGAGTTGGGCATTGACGGAAACGACAAGCTTTAGCATACTCGGGTGCGGCGGTTCATATACCGCTGGGTACTAGCGGGGATAGGGCGATGCGCACTCATGGATTTCTGGCGTTTTTATTTGGCATTTGCATTACGGCGGGGGTGTGCCTGTACGCGATCGATGCGCAGGAGCGGCAGATTCGCAGCGATTTCCAGCGCGATGCCGACAAGATCGTCAAGGATACGCACGCCCGCCTGAAAATTTATTTCGATATGCTGTTCAGCCTTAGGGGCATGTTCGCCAGTCACGATAGCGTCGATCGCGAGCGGTTTGCGCGCTTTGTGCGCGAACTCGATTTTGCGGCGCGCTATCCGGGGTTTCAGGCGATCCAGTTCGTGCGTCCGGTGCCGGCGGAGCGGCTCGCGTCCTTCGTGGCGGAGGTGCGCGGCGATACCCGGTTAACAGAACATGGGTATCCTAATTTTTCCGTTCATCCCGTCGTCGATCGCGATCGGCATTACATCGTCGAGTGCATCGAGCCGATGAAGGGCAACGAAAGCGCTTTCGGACTCGATCTGGCGGCGCTGCCGCCGCACCTGCTGGCGCTGGAGCGCGGGATGGATAGCGGCGACATCGTCGCTACGCCGCGCGTCATCTTGGTGCAGGATGCGAGCCAGCAGCCCGGCTTCGTTGCGCGTGCGCCGATCTACCGGCGCGGCGCGGCCTTGACGACCGTGGCGCAACGCCGCGAGGCCTTGGTGGGTTTCGTCGCGATCGTATTTCGTGTGGATAATCTGCTGCGCGAGGTGATCGACGCCGCCGTACCGGAGCATATGGCGATCCGCATTCATGACGTCGGCTATTTCGATGCGCAACCGGGAGCGGCGGCGGATGTCGATCCGCATAAAGAGCCGAGCGGCGATGCGATGTTCGACGACCGCACGGCTATGCCGTCGACCGCGCCCGGCGCGCCGGCGCGCGGTGCGCCGCTGGAGAAGTTGACGACGCGCGCTCGTTTGAACGTTGGCGGTCGCGCATGGGCGATGGACTTTGCGGCGCGCGCAGGGGGGCGCTACGAGCGCAGCGATGGCCTCGTGGTCTTTATCGCGGCGGCGGGGGCGATCATCAGCGCCTTGATCGGCGCGTTAATCGTCGCCTCGACGCGCCGACGGATTCTGGCCGAGCAACTACGCGCCTCGCTCGACGAGCAACGCGCTTATCAGGATAGCGCGATCGTCGGCATCGCCTTGTTTGCGAATGGCGCGATCGTGCGCTGCAATCGCGGCCTGGAAACGATGATGGGGTATGACGCAGGCGAACTCGGCGATCGCCCCGCCGCGATTCTGTTGCCGCCGTCGGTGTCGACCGATCCATTCGCCCTCGCGGGACAGACGCGCGTGCAGGGCGAACTGGAGTTGAAGCGCAAGGACGCTTCGATCGTCTGGTGCATGGTGCATGGACAGGCGTTCGATGCTGCCGACGTATCGCGCGGCGTGGTCTGGGTGATTCAGGACATCGGCGAGCGGAAAAAGGCCGAAGCCGCGCTGATCGAAGCCAAGTCGGGTTTGGAGCGCAGTCTGTCCGAGGTGGAGCGGCAACGCGCGGAGGCGGAGGCGGCGCGCCAGGAGTTGACGGATGTGCTCGCCGCGCTCAATCACGCGCAAACCGATCTGATTACCTCGGAAAAAATGGCGTCGCTCGGTTCGCTGGTGGCTGGAATTGCGCATGAATTGAATACGCCGATCGGCAACAGCTTGCTGACGGCGACGACGCTCAACGACAAGCTGGTCGAGTTCGAGAAGCTGTACGCCTCGGGCAATGTCAAGCGTTCGGTGCTGGAGGCGTATATCGCCGACGGTAAGCTGGCCTGTGGCCTCATGGCGAATTCGCTGAATCGGGCGGCGGATCTGATCGCGGCGTTCAAACATGTGGCGACCGATCAAACCAGCGACCAGCGGCGTTGTTTCAAGCTCTACGATATTCTGCGCGATACGCTGGCCGCGTATTCGGTGCAAATGCGTCGCGCCGCGTGCACGGTCGAACTCGATGCGCCGAGCGACGTGCTGTTCGACTCGTTCCCCGGCAGCGTTATCCAGGTGCTCGGCAATCTGATCGACAACGCCATTTTGCACGGCTTCGAAGGGCGCGCTTCGGGTCGGATCTCCATCGCCGTGCAAGAAACCAAGTCGGGCGAAGTGAGGCTGACGTTCGGCGACGATGGCGTCGGGATGGACGCGAAAACCTTGAAACATGTGTTCGACCCGTTCTTCACCACCAAGATGGGGCAGGGCGGATCGGGGCTGGGGATGAATATCGTCTATAACATCGTCACCGGTATGCTGGGCGGAACCATCAAGATCGACTCCGCCCCCGGCGCGGGAACCCGGATTACGCTGACCCTACCGAAGAAAGCGCCCTAGCGCAGGCTATAGCGGCCCATCCGCCCATCCGTCTCGCCAGCGCCGACTTTTAGTCTTGAAAAAGCGGTTGTCCACGAAAGACACGAAAAGCACGAAAATATTCGACGACATGCCTATTGATTGGCGGTCGCTTGACGAGTGAATAGGCTATCAGTGTAAAGCCTCGTTTTTTTTCGTGTCTTTCGTGGATGATAAAGATTCTTGGGTTTATCGCTTCCCGATCAGCCGCGCCGCAGCAGACTTTTCAGATCGGCGAATGGCGAATGCGTGGCGATATCGCCGCGCGCCGTCGCCATCGTCATCGTTGCTCCGCCACCGGCTTCGAGTTGCCGTTGATGCTCGTTGTCGTGGCAATACAGGCACAACAGTTCCCAGTTGCTGCCGTCGGGCGGATTGTTGTCGTGGTTGTGATCGCGATGATGCACCGTCAATTCGCGCAGATTGACGCGCGTGAATTCGCGCGCGCAGCGTCCACAAATCCAGGGGTAAATCTTCAGTGCGCGTTCGCGGTAACCCGCTTCGCGCTGCTCGGCGCTTTTGCGCGCCTCGGCGACGATACGGTCGAGTTTGGCGGTGTCGGGAGTTTTATGCGTCGGCATGGCAGTCGATTAAGGGAGCATCAAAACGGCGCGCCTTGCGCCTCGCAGAGAAATTTCATCAAAGG
>DATETD010000296.1:0-14869 GCA_035283885.1 Rhodocyclaceae bacterium | reverse complement strand
CGCAGCCACGATCACCGCTGCGACTATTATGGTGGTCGACGACTCGCTCACCGTCAGAAAAATCAGCGGTCGCTTGCTGGCGCGCCATGGCTATCATGTGCTCACCGCCAAAGACGGGGTCGACGCCATGGAACAACTAGGGGAAGTCATTCCCGATGTCATGCTAGTCGATATCGAAATGCCGCGCATGGACGGCTTCGACCTAACGCGCAACATCCGCTCCAGCGCCCGACTCAAGCACATTCCGATCATCATGATCACCTCGCGCAGCGCGGACAAACACCGCTCGCACGCCGCACAAATCGGGGTAAATTACTATATGGGCAAACCCTACGACGAGGATCAACTGCTCGCCAATATTCGCGCCTGCATCAATAAAACCAACCCTCCGCAAATGGCCTAATTTTTCTACGCTTAGGAAATCGACATGACTCCACGCCCCTTCAAAGTACTCGGCATTCAACAGATTGCAATCGGCGGCCCCTCCAAAGAGCGGCTGTCGACGCTCTGGGTCGACATGTTCGGTCTAACCGTCACCGGGAACTTCGTCAGCGAGCGCGAGAACGTCAATGAAGATATCGTCGCGCTCGGCAGCGGCCCATTCAAGGTCGAAGTCGATCTCATGCAGCCTGTCGATCCCGCCAAGAAACCCGCCGTGCATGAAACCCCACTCAATCATGTCGGCTTATGGATCGACGATCTACCCCAAGCCGTCGAATGGCTGACCGCACAAGGCGTGCGCTTCGCTCCGGGCGGCATCCGCAAAGGCGCAGCCGGCTTCGATATCACCTTCGTTCACCCCAAAGCCAACGAGCAATTTCCCATCGGCGGCGAGGGCGTGCTGATCGAACTGGTGCAAGCCCCGGCTGAAGTCATTGCCGCCTTCGAAAGCTTGGCGCAAGGCTGACCCCCGGCGTTAGCCGTAACGCGCCTGTCGGCGCGTTAACGATATCGAAGATCGCACCATCGGCGGCGGACGTTGCGCCAATAAACCGCGCAAACATTGCGGGTTGGCGCGAGCGCCGCTGTCGAGATAATCGTCCAACAGACTTTGTCGCACGCGCTCGACCGGCAAAGCGCGTTCGTTGCAAAGATAATCGAACAAGGCATCCACCAAAAATTCCGGCGTCAATCCCTGGGTTTTCGCGCAGCGACGCCAGAGCCAATCGGCGCACTGCGCAAACGCGCCGAAAGGCGTATCGCCTTGCAACAGCAGATCCATGCTGCGCTTGAAACGCCCAGAATTCGCCAGCAGATCCCAATAGCGCGCCAAGCGAGCAAACCGTCGCACGGTTTCCGCATCGATATCGCAGTTTTGCAGCAACGAATACGGCGGAGACGGATCGAAAACCATGCGAAACCCTTCGATATGCCGTGCGATAGGCGCTCCGCGCAATCGTTTAAGAATGCCAAGTTGGATTTCATGCGGACCTAAAGCGTACAGCCGGTCGAACCCCGTCGCAAAACTCTCCCACGACTCGCCGGGTAAACCGAAGACCAAATCGGCATGCAGATGCGCCTGCGATTGCATCGATAGCCAACGCAGATTCGCCACGGACGCCTCGTTATCCTGCCGCCGCGAAATGCGTTGCTGCACATCGGGATTGAAACTCTGGATGCCCACTTCGAACTGCAACACGCCCGGCGGAAAGCGCGCAATCGCCTGCTTGAGCGACGACGGCAATCGATCCGGAATCAATTCGAAATGCAAAAACAAATCGTCGTCCAGACGTTCGAGAAAGAAGTGCAGAATGCGCACCGTAATTTCGATTTTCAGATTGAAGGTGCGGTCGACGAACTTGAACTTTCGCGCGCCGCGCCGATACAGGTCGTTCATCTCCGCCAAAAACCGCTCGACGGCGAACGCCTTACTGGTCTTATCCAGCGAACTTAAACAAAATTCGCACTTAAACGGACAACCGCGCGATGCTTCGACATACACCACCCGATGCGCCAGATCGGCGTCGCCGTACTCTTTATACGGAAATTCGATTTCATCCAATGGCGCTTGCTCGCCTTCGATCACCTTCATCGCAGGCGGCGCAGCCCGCAACAAGGCGCGACACAGCTTGGGAAAGCTCACTTCGCCCCAGCCGGTAATCAGATAATCGGCCAAACTCACGATTTCCTGGTTCGCCCACTCATAACTGACCTCGGGGCCACCCAAAACGATAATCGCATCGGCGCGCGCCGTCTTGAGCAAGCGCACCACCTCGGTCGTCGCCGTTACGTTCCAGATGTATACGCCGAAACCGATAATCTGCGGCGTAGTCGAGACGCCCAACTCCATCAGCAACGCATCCGCCACATCCTGCGGCGTGCGCGTCAGTGCGAACTCGCGCACTACCGTGCGCGCGCGCAACTCCTCGCCACCATAGCGCGCCATATTGGCGAGCACATAGCGCAAGCCCAAGGAAGCATGAATATATTTGGCATTCAGCGTCGCCAAGATAATGCCGGGTGGCGATAAACGCATGAATCGAGTCTGCGCTAGTGCTTGCGCTTCTGCTGAATCAATTCGATCTTGTAGCCATCGGGATCTTCGACAAAAGCGATCACGGTGCTCCCGCCCTTCATCGGTCCAGCTTCGCGCACCACATTGCCGCCACGTTGCCGAATAGCATCGCATGCCGCATAGGCATCTTCGACCTCGAGCGCAATGTGGCCGAAAGCCGTACCCAGCGCATATCGATCGACACCCCAGTTGTACGTCAGTTCTATTACCGAACTATCGTCCTCGTCGGCATAGCCGACAAACGCCAGAGTAAACTTGCCTTCCGGATAATCGTTGCGCCGCAACAAATGCATGCCGAGCACATCGATATAAAAAGCCAGCGCTCGATCCAGGTCGCCGACTCGCAGCATGGTGTGGAGAATGCGCATCGCGTTTATTTCCCTACCGTCCCGTCAGCGCCGAGTTTCGACGGACTCGACGACGGTTTCATCAAAAGCTCGATCGCAGCTTTGGCTTCCGCTGCTTGGGCGATATCCAGCGCATTTTTGCCGTCGAAGCCCCTGAGTTCCTTGGAAGCGCCCGCCTGCAATAGCGCCGCGACGATATCGGTATGCCCTTGCTGCGACGCCAACATCAACGCGGTGCGTCCATTCGGCGCACGGGCTTCGAGCTTGGCGCCGCGATCGAGTAGCAGTTGCAGCAATTCGAGTCTCGCAAAATACGCCGCGTAATGCAACGGCGTCCAGCCTGGCGGGTCGAGCGCCGCTTTGCCGTCCAACAGGCGCTTGACGACATCGCCATGCCCTTGGCTAACGGCCAACAACAGCGGCGTATCGCCGAAACGATTGCGCCGTTCGGTATTGGCGCGATTCTCAAGCAAAAAATCGGTCAACGGCGCGTTACCTGTGCGCGCAGCAATCGCCAGCAAGGTCGAACCATCGGGATCGGCGGTGTTGATATCCAAGCCGCGCCGCAGCAGATCGATGACTTGGTTCGTCTGGTTATTATTTGCCGCAGCCAAAATTTCGTCATAAACGCCGGCATACGCCGCCCCAGCGCCGAATGCCAGCACGGCCACCGCCCATCGTATGCGTCTAAACACGTTGCGCCGCCTTGAATAAATTGAAAAAGTTTTGCGTCGTCGCTGCGGCCAAGGCCTCAAGCGACATGCCACGCAAATGAGCCACTTCTTCCGCCACATGACGCACCCACGCCGGTTGATTGACTTGACCGCGATGCGGCGCCGGCGCCAGATAGGGCGCATCGGTTTCCACCAACAAACGATCCAAAGGCACCCATTTAGCGATTTCTTTCAGCGCCTTGGCGTTCTTGAAGGTCACAATCCCGGAGAACGAAATATAAAATCCCATCTCCAACGCCGCCTCGGCAACCTGTTGCGTTTCGGTAAAGCAATGGAACACGCCGCCCACCGCGTCCGCGCCTTCCTCCTTGAGTAGGCGCAAGGTGTCTTCGGCGGCAGACCGCGTATGCACGATCAGCGGTTTATTCGCTTCTCTGGCCGCGCGTATATGCACCCGAAAGCGCTCGCGCTGCCATTCGAGATCGCCCTTCAGCCGGTAATAATCCAATCCGGTTTCGCCTATCGCCACCACCTTCGGTTGGCGACTGAGCCGCACTAAGGTTTCGACATCCGGCTCCATCGGCGCTTCGGTTTCGGTGTCGGGGTGTACGCCGACGCCGAGAAAGACATTCTCGAACGTCAACGACAAGGCCAGCATCACCGGAAAACGTTCCAGCGTAACCCCAGGCAACAATAGCCAATCGACCTGATTTTTAGCCATGGCCTCGAACAGCGCCGCTTCCTTGCCATGGTATTCATGGAAATCGATATGACAATGGGAATCTACCAGCATAATAAGGCAACCTTTTAATGCGACGAGCGCAACGCGTTCAACGTATGCGTCGCCAAGTCTTCGAGAAATAACAACTGATTTAATGGATGGCGCGCCGAACGACGAAAGCGCAACACTTCTTGCCAGCCATGCAGCAAAGGCTTTGCTGCGCCGGCGGATGGCGCCGGCGCCGACAATGATGACCATGAGCGATGGTAATGCAGCGTACCGCTCAAGGCCTGTAGCGTCCGATCGAACAACCAGCGTTGCACTTCCTCCACTAAATGCTCCAAGCGAAACATAGCGTCGCCCTTCAGCAAACCGTCCCAACGCGCCGCCAAGGCCAAGGGATCGCCCGGCGGCGAAGCCAAGCTGTCGATCAGCGCATCGAACGGCTTCAAATGACCCTGCTCATGCCATTGCAGCACACGCAAAGGCGCACCGCCCGCCAAATCGAGGTAACGCGCCGTCTGTGGCGATAGCCCGGCGGCGGCGAGTTGCTGCGCAGCGTCGGCGGCATCGGGACGTCCCAAGGTCAGCACACGGCAACGGCTGCGTATCGTCGGCAACAGATTGCGCAAGCGATCCGTCACCAGCAGGAAATACACTCCCGGCGGCGGCTCTTCGAGAATTTTAAGCAAAGCATTCGCCGATGCGGTATTCATTGCATCGGCTTGGGTCATCAGAATGACGCGGCGCTGGCGATGGCTGGCGATAAATACGAAATCCTCAAGCTGGCGTATCTGATCGATGCGAATCACGGCGGCGCCGCGTTTGCGCGTTTTTTCGCTCGCGCCTTCGACGCCAACTGCAGCGGGCGCATCCTCTTCGGGAGCGACGCGCCGAATATCCGGATGATTGCCGACCGCCAGCCAGCGACACGCTTGGCAATGACCGCACGCCTCGAATTCTTTAGTCATCTCCACGCACAACAAAGCGGCAGCGATGCGCTCGAAAAACGCCGTCTTGCCGACGCCGGCAGGGCCGGATAACAACAGGGCGTGCGGCAATCGATCCAGACCTGACGCCAGCAGTTCATATTTGAGCCGCTGCATCGATGGATACGTGAGCGAAAAACCGGGCTGGTCAGCCGGCTGCGATAAGTTCGGCAATATAAACTTCCAGTTCTCGATTGATTTCCACGGGCGGGCGCGTCGCATCGACCACGCGCGCGCGCTGCGGCTCTGCGGCGGCAATACGCAAATACGCGGCGCGCACTCGCTCGAAAAAATCGCGCTGCTCGCGCTCGAAACGATCCAAAGTAGCGCTGGCGGATTGCACGCGCTGCTGCGCCAAGTCCACCGGCAAATCGAAAATCAGGGTGAGATCGGGTCGCAATGCGCCTAACGTCCACTGCGCGAGCGCGTGCAATTTATCCCAAGCCAAACCGCGCCCCCCACCTTGATAGGCCATCGAAGCGTCGACAAAACGATCGCACACCACCCAGTCGCCACGCGCCAGCGCCGGCTCGATCACTTGCGCACAATGTTCGCGCCGCGCCGCGAACATCAATAAAGCTTCGGTTTCCAAATGCATCGATTGGGTCAGCAACAAAGCGCGTAAGGACTCGCCCAACGGCGTCCCGCCAGGTTCGCGCGTCGCCGTCACCGTTTTTCCTTGTGCGCGCAGATAGCCCACCAGCCACGCCAGTTGGGTACTCTTGCCTGCGCCATCGATCCCTTCCAGACTGATGAAACGCCCTCGTCCCGCCATTGGGATCACCTCATTCAGCGACGTTGATATTTATTAACGGCAGCATTATGTTCTTCCAGCGTCGCCGAAAACTCGCTGGAACCGTCGCCGCGCGCCACGAAATACAGCATATCGCTGGCCGGCGGATTGGCGGCTGCCAGCAATGCGGCCAACCCCGGATTGGCGATCGGCGTCGGCGGCAAGCCAAGCCGGGTATAGGTATTCCACGGCGTGTCGGTCAACAGATCGATTTTACGCAAATTGCCATCGAAACGCTCGCCCAAGCCATAAATCACCGTGGGATCGGTTTGCAGCAGCATGCCGCGCCGCAGGCGATTGGCGAACACCGCCGCAATTTGAGCGCGATCGGCAGCCAACCCGGTTTCCTTTTCGACGACCGATGCCAGAGTCAATAATTCGTAAGGAGTTTTGAGCGGTAAAGTCTCGTCATGCTGCGTCCAAATTTTGTTCAGATGCTTGCGCATCGCCTTGTTGGCGCGGCGCAGCACATCGATATCGCTGCTGCCCTTGTCCACTAGATAGGTATCCGGGAAGAACAAGCCTTCGGGCGAGGCCTCCTTTTCGCCGATAAACGACAACACTCGCGCATCGGACATTTTCTCGCTATCGTGAGATAGATCGGGGTGTTCGTTCAAAGTCGCACGAAACTGACGGAATGTCTTACCTTCCACGAGCACCACCTCGGTTTGAGACACATCGCCGCGCGTCAGCATATTCAGCAAGGCGACCGCCGTCACGCCATCGTCGACCTCATAGCTGCCGGCCTTGATTTTCGACGCCCGTCCCATCGCTCGCCCCAGCAATTCGAACTGCCAAGCCGGCAGTTCGATCCCGGAGGACTCGACAATTTGCGCCGCCACGCGCAGACTGGCGCCGGGCGGAACGGAAAACGTCGCCGGGATCGACTTCATCGGCAAATGCCGCACCGCAAACCAGGTCACACTGGCGACCATACCGATAAAAACCAGAAATAACAGCAATAAAATGGCCTTGAAAGTTTTCATCGAATGCCTTCACCGGTCAAGAGAATCTCCATGCGCCATCCATAGCGCCCACCGCGATGATAGCATTGCCTACTCGTATCTCCACAATGCTTTTCAATCGACTAAACATGAATCAAGAATGGTTTTCCCCACTGACGAGTCAAGGACTCGCTACCGATGGCGACAATTTCGGCCAAACGACTGAAGAATTGCAGGCTACGCACCGCGTAGCAACGATCGCGCCCCTGCTGGACTCAGGGCTGATTCGCGTCGGCGGCGCCGATGCGCGCTTGTTTCTGCACAATCTACTGACCAACGACATCGCCAATCTTGCGACCGATAGCTGCCGCCTGGCGGGATTGTGCTCCGCCAAAGGACGCTTGCTGGCGCTGATGCGTATTTGGCGCGATGGCGACGACTATCTGCTGCTCTTACCACGCGACATTCTGCCCGGTATTCTGAAAAAACTCGCGATGTATATACTGCGCAGTAAAGTCAAGCTCAGCGATGCGAGCGCGGAACGCGCCCTGATCGGCATCGCCGCCCCCGCCGCCGCGCTGTCATCCACCGTCCCGTCAGCGCCGACTTTTGCCGCCCTGCCGCCAATCCCGGCGCGCGGCGTCGCCCACAGCAACGGCGCACAACTTATTCGCCTCGACGAAACCCGCTGGATCTTGGCCTGCGCTCACGACCAAGCGCTGACGCGCTGGCAAGAACTGCGCGTCCACGCCAGCCCCGTAGGACTCGCCGCCTGGCGCGCATTGGAAATCGCTGCCGCCGAACCGCGCGTCGTCGCAGCGACCCAAGAGGCTTTCGTGCCGCAAATGTTGAACCTCGAACTCCCCGCACTGGCTGGCGTGAGCTTCAACAAAGGCTGCTACCCCGGCCAGGAAATCGTCGCGCGCACCCAATACTTGGGCAAAATCAAGCGACGCACCTACCGCGCCCACGTCGACAGCGACGCCCCGCCCGGCGCCGCCGTTTACGCCTCGACGATGGGCGACCAGGCCTGTGGCGCATTGATCAGCATCGCCCCCTCCTTGCAAGGCGGTTTCGATGCCCTGGTGTGCCTGCAAAGTAATGCCGTCGCCGCCGGCACGGTGCGTCTGGGTTCGGTCGACGGCCCCACGCTACAGTTTCTACCATCCCCTTACCCGCTCGATTGACCCGCACATGTGCCTGATTCTGTTCGCGTGGCAAGTGCATCGCGAATATCCGCTGATCGTCGCGGCCAATCGCGACGAGTTCTTTGCACGCCCGACGCAAGCCGCGCATTTCTGGCCGGATGCGCCGCAACTGCTGGCCGGTCGCGACCTGAATGCCGGCGGAACCTGGATGGGAGTCACGCGCCAAGGGCGCTTTGCCGCAATCACCAATTACCGCGATATGCGCCGGGAACACGCATCCACCCATTCCCGCGGCCAACGCGTCGCCGATTTTCTGCGCAGCACGGAGTCGCCCAAGGAATGGCTACGACAAGACGCCGATGTCGGCGCACGCTATAACGGTTATAACTTGCTGCTGGGCGACAGTCGCGAGTTATGGTGGTCGTCGAACATCGACACGACTCCGCGCCAACTGACGCCGGGCGTGTATGGACTCTCCAATCATCTGCTCGACAGCCCTTGGCCGAAAGTCGGCGCCGGCAAGACGGCCATGGCGCGCGCGCTCGAACGACTCCCCGAAATCCAACCGCTGTTCGATCCGCTGTTCGATCTATTGCACGATACGCAAACATATCCCGACGCATCGCTTCCCGACACCGGCATCGGTCTCGAATGGGAACGTCTGCTGTCGTCCGCCTTTATCGCCACGCCGATTTACGGCACGCGCAGCTCCACCGTGCTGCTGATGCAACGCGACCTGGGACTGTTGTTCGACGAACAAATCTGGCTACCGGCAGCGCAACGTGGGGATCAACGTGGTTTACGCACGCGTTTTTGTTGTAAAACGCTGCATCCATGATAAAAATCAGCCATACGCGATTCACGACCAAACCAAAGGAGCAACGAATGACCCAACCGCTAAAATTGCAAAGTGTAGAACAGACCATCGATCGCATTATCGAAAAGGTCGGTAAGAAGATCGTGTTTTGCATGCCTCTCGGCATCGGCAAACCCAACGGCCTGATCAACGCCTTGTATCGTCGAGTCAAGGCCGACCCCACATTGCACCTCAAAATCCTCACGGCGCTATCGCTGGAAAAACCCAAGGGCAAAAGCGATCTGGAACAGCGCTTTCTCGAACCGCTCGCCAAGCGCGTGTTCGAAGACTATCTCGACATGGACTATGTGCTCGACGCCCGCAAGAAAAGCCTGCCGCCCAACGTCGAGCTCTACGAATTTTTCATGAAGACCGGCGATTACATGAATAATCGCCCAGCTCAAGAACATTTTCTCTACACCAACTATTCGCACGCCGCGCGCGACGCCATTATTCAGGGCGCGAATGTTTACGCCCAATGCCTAGGCGTCGACGAGTCCGGCCCCACGCCGCGCTATTCGCTCTCCAGCAACCCCGATCTGACCACCGACGTGCGCCGCATTTTCAACGAGCAGGCCGGAGGCAAGCCTCTCGTCATGATCGGTCTCGTCAACCGCAAAATGCCCTTTATGCCCAACGACGCCGAAGTGCCGGAAAGCACCTTCGACATCCTGATCGACGACCCCATCGGCACGCACGCGCCCTTCGCCCCTCCCAATATGAAGGTCGACTTGCAAGACTACGCCATCGCTTTATGGGCCAGCACCCTGGTGCGCGATGGCGGCACCTTGCAGATCGGCATCGGCTCCTTGGGCGACGGCATTTCCCACGCACTGATTACACGCGACAAGCATAATAGCGAGTATCGGCAGATGCTCAAAGAACTGCAAGCGGCGACCGGTAAGGCGTTGCCCGCCGAAGCCGAGCTCGGGCGCTTCGAACAAGGCTTGTACGGCTGTTCGGAAATGTTCGTCAATGGCTTTCTGCGACTCATCAACGCCGGAGTCGTGCGCCGCGAGGTCTATGACGATCTCGCCTTGCAGAAACTGGTGTCCGAAGGCGCCATCGGCGCCGAGGTTACGCCCGCCACCCTCAAGCAACTGCTGACCGCCGGACGCATCAAACCGCAAATCGCCGCCGAGGACGTCGCCTTCCTTAAACAATACGGCATATTCAAATCCGAAGTCCAATGGCTCGATGGCGAATTGCATGTCGCCGAGCGGAAAATCGGCGCCACCATCGGTTAGCAAGCCGATTTCGACGAAATCTGCAAACTGTGCTTAGGCGTCAAGCTTAACGGCTACATCATGCACGGCGGCTTCTTCATCGGCCCGCGCGATTTCTACCAAACATTGCGCGATATGCCGCGCGAGCAACTGCACCGCATCAATATGACGCGGATTCTATTCATCAACGAAATCATGACGCACTACGAGCTAGCCAGGCTGCAACGTCGCCATACCCGTTTCATCAACACGACGATGATGACCTCCTTGCTCGGCGCCCACACCTCGGACGGACTGGAATCCGGACAAATGGTCAGCGGCGTCGGCGGGCAGTATAACTTCGTCGCCATGGCGCACCAGCTCCCCGAAGCACGCTCGATCCTGCTGATGCGCGCCTACCGCACCAAAGACGACGAACCCCAATCGAACGTCGTCTGGAACTACGGTCACGCCACGATACCTCGCCACCTGCGCGACATCGTGATTACGGAATACGGCATCGCCGACCTGCGCGGCCAAAGCGACTCCGAAGTCATCAAACGCATCCTCGCCATCACCGATTCGCGCTTCCAGGACGAACTGATGCTGACCGCCAAGAAAAACCGCAAGCTCGAAAAAGATTACGAGATCCCCACCTCCCAGCGCAACAACATCCCCGACGTCATTCACAACACGCTGACGCGCTGGCACGATCTGGGCGTATTGCCCGATTTCCCGTTCGGCACCGACTTCACCGACGACGAACTCGTCATCGTACGCTCGCTCACCCGCCTCAAACATTCGATCGAGCATCCGATGGAGTTGGTTAAAACGTTGGTCAACACCACGGTCGGTAAAATGTTCGAAAGCAACAACGACGTGCCCGAGCGTTATCTGGAGCGCATGGGAATGAAAGACGTCAACTCGTTCAAGGAAAAGATCGTTCGGTCGCTGTTCGTCGGCAATCTTTGAGCGCTTTCCCATTCTCCCGATCGCATCCGCCTAGGCGGTCGGTCGGGAGTTTTTCTTCCGCCGGCATCAAGGCGCGCTGGTGAGGCAAAGTTAATCGCCCCCGGTGAAAAGTCGGCGCTGGCGGGACGGTCGTTCCCTCACGCTCCTGCGTCAAAAAATTGCGATCGCCCTATTGCCCCGAAGCGAAGCGGCTGTAATTTGATGGTTTTCTGCTGAACGAGGGCTTCGATCGCTTCCGCCGTTTCGCTCATGCCATCCTCGACCGTAAGCAGGAACGGGAATCCTTTAGGCATGTTATATCCATCGCCACCGTTCGCCAGATAGCCGTTGACCGCAAGGCTGTACGTGCCTTTGTCATTCAACGCCTGATCGATCTACCCGTCCCACCAGCGCCGACTTTAGCTCGTCCAACCTTGCCTATTTTGTGGTTGAAGGCATGGCAGTAAAACTGCTAGCATGGCGTGCTATAGGTATTTCGTGAATTTTTTGCGTCGAATGAAAGATTTTGAGGAGTAGTGCTATGAATCATCGTCCAGCCACCCATCGCTCGCATCGAAATCGCACACCTCAAGCCTCGCAGTTACTGGTGGCGCTGGAGCCGCGCATCATGTTCGATGCGGCAGCGGCTGTGGCGGTCGACCACGCCACTGAAGCATTGACCGGCCACCCTGCCTCCATTACGCCACCAGAATCTCCTGCAGCCCATGTCGCCGCAGATGTGGATGTTTCGTCACGCGTTGTCAATGCATTGGTGGACAGTCTATCGCCCCCGGCGATAGCCGACATCGGAGCGGAGCGCGTGGTAGATCAGTTGTTTGTTGCCACTGCACCCGATGGGGTGCTAACTGAAAGCATGGCAGCCTCCAGTTCAGCCGTACGACAGTTCTTAGAGTCCACCAGCGATGAGATTCTTTTTACCCTATTCAGTGGCGGCAAGTCGCAGCCCGACGCCGCGTGGCTTGCCCATGCGCAGGAACTTCGCGCTGCGGTGCGCGATGGTGCGCTGCAACTTTCCATCGTCCAAGCCGACGGGTTTGACCAGCCGCTCGCCATAGCCGCATTCGCGCCCAAAGGCCCAGGCGAGGCGCCGACGCTTTTCGTCAGCCGCAACGGCTTTGGCCAGCTCGACACTCCGGACGCTACACGCACCTTGATCGAAGAATACGGCCACGCCATTGATTGCTACCTCAACGCTGAAGCGGACAGCGTCGGCGATGAAGGTGAGCGCTTTGCCGCTGCGGTGCTCGGCCTTCCCGACAGCCAGACATCCATCATTAGCGATGACAAAGGCATTGCACTGCATGGTGATCGCACATATGCCATCGAATACGCGCTGTATGATTTCGTCAACGCCTACGCGATGGTGTACGACCTTAACAACAATGGCGCTGTCGTGGGCAGTACGGGCGAAACCGACGCCGCCAAGGAGCAAAGCAGCCATAACTTCAATACGGCTTCGCTTGGCGCCGTGAAAATCGACGATTACAACTACAACAGCAAGTACTTCAGCGGCAACGATGTAAATGCCATCGGCCTCAACATTGCCGGCAACACCTATTACGGCTGGATCAGCCGCCCCATCAAGTCAGGCGGCGTGGTACGTGGCTTTTATTTTTGGACGGACACGAGTTTCACTAACCTACAACTCGCCCAAGCCGACGGCAACCAAGATGGTGACAGCAATACAGCGGACAATAAAGGTTTCGTGCTGGTAGTCGACCAGACATGGTTTAACAACCAAATTACCACGACCACAAGCTACACCATTAACAACGGAATAGATGGCAATCTGGGCGCAATCTCTGTGGACACGGTCGGATCCTCCTCCGACCGCGTTGACAGCGCCCTGAATGCGCTTATTGACGGCAACGTGTCGCCGGTAGCCACCAGCGACACTGCATCGGGTACGCCCAGCGGCACCGCCTCAACGAACCAAGGCAATGCCGCACTCGAACAGGGATACAACACGAACACATCCACCGTCATCACGGCCACCATCAATGGCACGGGCAATGCCCTAGCCAACGACACCGACGCCAATAACAACACCCTGTCGGTAACCACAGTCACCAGCAAGTCCACGGGCGCCACGACCACAGCCACATCAGCCGGCGCCAACCTAGTCGGCAAATACGGCACCTTGACCATCAAGTCGGATGGCAACTGGACGTATGCGCCCGACAACACAAACGCCACGATCAACGCGCTGCTCGGCGGCGCCCTGCAAGAACAGTTCAGCTACACCGCCAGCGACGGCAAGGGCGGCGCCTCCAGCGCCACCCTGACGGTGCAGATCAATGGCAGCAACGATGCGCCGGTGGCTGCCAACGACTACACTATCGCCAAGGAAATCACCACGAGCAGCAATACGGGATTTACCGCGACGGGCAGTGTGTTGACCAATGATACGGATGTGGACAGCGGGGATACGAAAGCAATTCAAGGGCTTGCGTTAAACGGGGCGGCCACGGTTGGAACTGTGAATGTCACAAGCGCTTCAGCAACCTTAAGTTTTACGGGCGACAACGGGTTCACTGCAAATTTGCAAAATCGGGCGCTATACGTAAATGTTGGAGGGACATACCGCGCCGTATACTCAGATAACGGGACGACCCAAGTCACTCTGAGCAGCAAAACAGATCAAGGTAATAGTAACTGGCTCATTACACTCAACGCCAAACCTGCTTACTATTTCCAGAGTACGGGCGTATACACGCAATTCACTGATGTTGCGGCTTTTTTCACAACCAACCCGTCTGTAGGATTCGAAGCGTCGACTTCTACTACAGAAAACACAAGCGGGATGAAAACTGCCACCGTGGCGGTTGCACAGTCTACCGGCAGCACGACAATCTCCAATTTGAGCAGCATTAGCGGCACGATTGCCTCTGGCATGACCGTAAGCGGCACAGGGGTTCCAACAAACACCACAATCAGCAGCATAACCTATACGAATGGCGCGCCAAGCAGCATAGTTTTAGATAAGGAACTGACCAGCACAGCGGGCGGCGCATTCACCTTCACGAAGGCCGGATCAGTAGCAACGACCGTCGCCGGCGCCCATGGATCGCTGATATTAAATGCCGATGGCGCCTATACCTATACACCCACCACCGACAACGCCTCTCTGTCCTCCGGGCAGTCCGCTATCGAGGTATTCGACTACACCATGCGGGACACCGCAGGGGTGCAGAGTTCGTCGAAACTCTACATCACCGTCTATGGCTCCGGCACGAACGACCCCAACCTCAGCAGCGATGCCGGAACGTCCACCGAAACCGGCACGTCAGTCGGCTCGAATGCCACAGGCAACGTACTCACCAATGACGCACCCGGCACAGGCGGTGTTGTCTCCACCTACAGCAAAGCCGATGGTTCCGGCACGGTTGCTGCCGGCAACACCCTGACAGGAACCTACGGCACACTGACCATTTCTGCCGCAGGCGCTTACACCTACACCCCTGACAATGCCAACGCCACGGTCAACGCCCTACTGAACGGCAGTTCACTCACCGAAACCTTCCTCTACAAGGTCACCAACACGGCCAGCGGCGTGTCCTACTCGCGCTTGGTTATCACCATCAACGGCGCGAACGATGCACCTGTCGCCACCGCCGACACCGCCGTCGTGCAAGAAGACGGCACCCTGCTGGCAAGTGGAACGGTGCTGATCAACGACACCGATGTGGACAGCGGCGACACCAA
>DATETD010000295.1:0-7166 GCA_035283885.1 Rhodocyclaceae bacterium | reverse complement strand
AATAAGGTGACGACGTTGAGCGTAAAGCCGAACAGGTACATCGCGGCGAAGGTCGGAATAATCGACAAGGGCAAGGCGGCGGCGGCGACCAAGGTGGCGCGGCCATCGCGCAGAAACAGCCATACGACCAACACGGCTAATAGTGCGCCTTCTATCATCAAAGAAATCGAGCCATCGAAATTCTCCTGCACCGGGTCGACGAAGTTGAACGCCTCGGTCACTTGAATATCCGGATGCTCCAGCTTCATCTTTTGCAAGGCGGCCTGCACGCCGTGGGCGACTTCGACTTCGCCGGCGCCGCGACTGCGCACGATTTCGAAGCCGACCACCGGCTGGCCGTTGAGCAGCGCCGCCGAGCGTTTCTCGCCGACCGTATCGGCGACCGCCGCGACTTGATCGAGGCGCACGCGACGCCCATCGGACAGTACGATGTCGATGCGCGCCAGTTCTTCCGCCGACTGCACCGTGGCGATGGTGCGCACCGATTGCTCGCCACCGCCGATATCGCTGCGCCCGCCCGAAGCTTCCTGCTGAATCTGGCGCAATTGGCGCGAAATATCCGCCGCCGTCGCGCCCAGACTCATCATTTTGAGCGGATCGAGTTCGACCCGCACTTCGCGCGTCACCCCGCCGACGCGCGACACCGCACCGACGCCCCGCACGCTCAATAGGGTCTTCGCTACGGTGTTATCGACGAACCACGACAGCGCCTCTTCGTCCATACGCTCCGAAGCGACGGTGTAGGTCAGTATCGGCGAGCCGGATAAATTGACTTTGGAGACGACGGGATCGCGCAGATCGCCAGGTAGATCGGAACGAATCCGCGACACCGCATCGCGCACGTCGTCGACCGCCTCCTGCGTCGATTTTTCGAGGCGGAATTCGACCGTCACGGTCGCCAAGCCGTCTTGCACCTTGGAATAAATATGCTTCACGCCTTGCAAGGTGGCAATGGAGTTTTCGATCTTGCGCGCGACTTCGGTTTCGAGCTGCGCCGGCGCCGCGCCCGGCAAGGAGGCGCTGACGGTGACTGTCGGCAGATCGATATCGGGAAACTGCTGAATCTTCATCGCGCGGAAGGACATCGTCCCCGCCAAGGTCAGCATCATAAACAGCAGGATCGCCGGAATCGGGTTTTTAATCGACCAGGAAGAAACGTTCACGCGAGGCTCCGCTTAGGGTTTGACGACGGGGGCCGGGGCAATGGCGGCGGCGGAATCTACGACGCGCACGCTATCGCCATCGCTCAGAAAGCCGACGCCGCTGCCGACGACGGGCTGATCGGGCGTCAATCCTTGCGCGATTTCGATCCGGTCGCCGCGCCGCCGCGCGGTGCTCACCTTGGTTTGCACTACCTTGTTGTTCGCATCGAGGCGGAACACGTAGCTGAAGCCGTCGCGCGTCAGCACCGCGGTTTGCGGCACGGTCAAGGCGCTCTTCCTGCCGAGTTCGAATTCGCCGCGCGCATACATACCGGCGCGCAAGGCGGTATTTCCAGTCGGCAGATCGACATAGACCAAACCGATGCGCGTTTGCGGATCGACCGTCGGCGCGACCATGCGCACCGTACAGGGAATGCGCCCGCCATCCGCCGTCAGCACAAAGGCTTTCATGCCGGCCTTGAGGCCGCCGAGTTCGTTCGCGATCAGTTCCGCGCGCCATTCGAGCCGATGGCCGCGTATCAGGCGAAACAGTTCGACGCCGGGCTGCGCCAAGGAGCCAACCGTCGCCAAACGCGCGGAGATTACGCCCGAGTCGGGCGCCAGCACGCGCGTTTTGCTCAAACGCAGCTCGGTGGAGGCGACGCGCGCGCGCGCCGCATCGAAACGCGCCTGCGCCGCCTGCTCGGCAGTCAGCAGTTGGGTAATCTGTTGCGCGCTCAAGGCATTGCTCGCCTGCACCTGGCGCGCGCGTTCGGCATTGGCGTGCGCCTCGGCCCGCATCGCTTCCGCCTCGGCGGCGGCGGCGCGGGCTTCGGCCAGTTCGGCTGCGACCGTATCGCTCGCCATCTGCGCCAGCACCTGCCCCTTGACGACCTTGTCGCCGACATTGACGCGAACTTCGGTCAAGCGCAGCCCGCCGACCTCGGCGCCGATAATCGCTTCCTGCCACGGCGCGATCGAGCCGTTGGCGGCAACGGTCTGCGGCCAGTCGAGCGTTTGCGGCGGCGTCAAATTGACCGTCAAGGCGGGTTTGTTGGCGGTAGACTTGACGGCGGCTTCGTCTTTGGCGCCCGCCGACACCGCATATGCGCCGACGACGACGGTGGCTGCGCCGAACAGCGCCGCCATCGTCCGCCGATAAGGTTTTATTCCAAAAGGTTTCATTCCGAAAGTTGAACTATTGATCTGCATCATCTCGACAACCCTGCATAATGATTTATTTTTTTGATTTATTTTTTCGGCGAACGAATATACGCGCGAAACACGAATTCGGATACGTCGGCAATTTGCTGGTTGGTCAATACCCTACCCCAAGCCGGCATTTCAGCGCCGACTTCTCCGTTCATCACCGAATGAAAGATTTTCGGACGATTGAATTTCTCGCGCGACTCTTCGTCCCTGAAATTCTTGGGTTTCGGATTGATGAAATACGCGCGCGGCCCTTGGCCATCGCCCTTCTCGCCATGACAGGTGATGCATGTCCGCATATACAGTTTGCGCCCCTTGGCCGGGTCGCCGACCAAACCGAGCGGCATTGGCGCTTGCATAAAGCTCGCCAGTTCGGCCTTGGAAAGCGCCTTGGATTTTCCATGGTCGTCGGGCGAACGTCCGCCATGCGCGCTGGTTCCGGAAATCGCCCCCGACGCCGGCATCACGATCGCGGCGCGCACGAAATCGACGGTGTAGTCGATATCCTCTTTCGATAGACTGCGCAGCGTCGTCATCGGCGCCACCACCTCATGCCCCTGTGTGAGCGAGGTCAGCATGCGTTCGCGCGTCAATTCCGCCTGGACTTGCGGCGAGTTCAGTTCGCGCACCGTCAAGGGGCTGCCGGCCACGGTCAGCGCCGCCCCCTGACCGCGATCGCCATGACAGCTCTGACAATTTTTCTCGTAGAGGGAACGACCGCGCAACAAGCGCGAGTCCATGGCGAGAGCAATAAATCTATCTTGAATGTAATCGACCACCGCTTCGATCTCTTGGGCGCTCAGACGGCTTTTCCATGACGCCATCGCCGTCTTCGGCACGCCGTTCGTGACGGCGTTGACCATTTCGTCGCGCGGCAAATTCGCGGCTTTGGTAAAGTTTTTCGGCGGCGGATTCAAGCTATTGCTCGCCCGACTACGCCCGTCGCCGCGATCGCCATGACAAACCGAGCAGTAGTTATGATAAATAACCTCGGGCTTGATCTCGCGCGGCGAAGCGTCGGCCTGCGCCACCGCCGCCATGCCCCCCAGCGTTGCCAATACCGCAAGAAAACCTAAGACTTGCGTCCACACCCAAGAACGCGAAAACGACAAGTTATTTATCATACAAAATTCCTCTTTCAAAATAATGGGCTACGCACTTAAGGCGGGACAGGGTAGGTTGGCGCTGAGCTTGCGAAGCCCAACATTGCGGCGTGCGCCAAATAGTTGGGCTTCCTGTCGTCAGCCCAACCTACCACGGGTTGTCCCGCTTTAAGTGCAATATCAAATAATGCAATTCGGTCAAACGCGCGGCGCAGTCTCGGGCGTCTGGGCGTCCCAGCCGCCGCCTATGGCCTTGTACAGCGCAATCCAGGCGACGACGCGTTCGCGCTTGATGCGCGCCAGATTCTCCGCCGCACCGAGCGCGACGCGCCGCGCCTCCTCCAATTCGAGCAAAGAGGCCATGCCGATCTTCCAGCGCGCCTCGGTCGATTCCATAAATTGGCGCACATCGAACACCGCGCGCAGGGCGTCGGCCTCGCGCCGCCCCGACGCATCCAAGCGCAGCAAGGCTTCTTCGACCTCGCGCACCGCCTCGCGACAACGCTGTTCGTACTTCGCGCGCGCCTCGCGGTACTGCGCTTGCGCCAGATCGGCGCGCGCCGCGCGGCGACCCGCATCGAACAACGGCAAAGACAAGGCCGGGCCGATCGACCACTGCGTCGCAGTCGCGACATCGTTGGCGCTTTTGAGCCGCAAGCCGGTAATCGTGCCGGATAGGGACAGCCGCGGAAAGCGATCCGCCAAGGCCGCGCCGACATCGTTCGATGCGGCGGCGATCTCGCGCTCCAAGGCCGCGAGATCGGGCCGTTGGCGCAACCAATGCGCGGGCGTCGCCTCCACCGTAAACGCGCGCGGCTGCGGCAACTGTCCGGCACGCGCGGCCAGCATCGTGCGCAAGGAGTCTTCGGGCAAGGCGGTCAGGGCCACCATGCCTTTTTGCAACACGCCGCAGTCGGCGCGCTGTTCGACCGCTCGATTCGACGCATCGATCGCGCCGGCGCGCGCCAAAGCGGCGTTCGACTGGTTTTCGAATCCTGCCGCCAGTTTGGCTTGAGTCAGTTCGGAACTACGCCTCTGCGACTGACTCGTCTGCGCCGACAACTCCGCCAAGGCTTCGCAACTGCGGTAGCCGACATAGTTCGCCGCCACTTCCGCCGCGAGCGTGACGCGCAGTTCATGCCAATTCGCCACCGCGCCCTCGACGCGCGCCGCCGCCGCCGCCGTCTGACTACGGGTGACGCCGAATACGTCGATTTCCCACGCGGCGTCGAGACCGATCGAAGTCGTGCTGCGGGTATATTGCAACGGCAATTCGGCGTGATCGCGCGACAGCCCCGCCCTGGCGTTCAAGGTCGGTTCGGCGCCGCCGCGCGCGATCCGCTCGTGGGCGCGCGCCTGCTCGATACGCGCCGCCGCCTGGGTCAGACTCCCGTTGTTTTGCTGCGCGGCGGCGATCAATTGCGTCAATAAAGGATCGTCGAACTGCGACCACCACTGCGTCAGCGCCGCATTATCGCCGCCGTGCGGCAAGGGCGCAGACCAGGCGGCGGGCAGTCGAGAGTCGACCGCCACTGCGGGCGAGGAGTCGGGGCTGAACGCCGCACAGCCGTTCAGCATCGCGGCGACCAAAGCACATTTTAATAATACGGATAAGCGCGCCAAAATCTTTACCTGAGGCTATAAATCGAAAACAGCGTTTATAACATATTGAGTTGAAATATCGCGGCTAGCGGCGCAAATTTTCGGCATCGAGGCCGGCGCGCAAGGGATGACGATCGACGCCGCGCGCCACGAAGCCGCGCATGCCGGCGGGCAGCGCCGCATGCGCCGCGCGCGCCGCCGCCTCGTCGGCGAAATCGACGAAACAGCACGCGCCCGAACCGCTCATGCGCGCATCGCCGTACTGGCGCAGCCATTGCAGATGCCTCGCTATCTCGGGGTAGAGCGCGCACGCCACGGCTTCGAGATCGTTGCCGCCATAGCCGGGCCGCCAATCGGCTGGCGCGATCGTCGGCGTATCGCGCCGCAACTCGGGTGCACGAAAAATCGCCGGCGTCGGCACCGCCACCGGCGGCGTGACGACCAAATACCACGCCGCCGGGGGTGCGATGTCGCTGAAGCGCTCGCCGACGCCCTCGGCAAAGGCGCTACGACCATGGATGAAAATCGGCACGTCCGCGCCCAGACTCAGGCCGATTTCCTGCAAACGCACGGCGTCGAAGTGCAATTGCCATAATCGATTCAAGGCCATCAACACCGTCGCCGCATCGGAACTGCCGCCGCCCAAGCCACTGCCCATCGGCAGGCGCTTATCCAAAAATAGCGTCACCCCCTGCGTCGTGCCGCTGGCCTGCTGCAAGGCGCGCGCGGCGCGCACGGTCAAATCCGACTCGGCAGGCACGCCGGCCAGCGGCGTCGCCAGTACGATTCTTTCATCGTCGCGCGCCTCGAACCGCAGCGTATCGCCATAATCGAGCAAGCGGAACACGGTTTGCAGAAAATGATAGCCGTCGGCGCGTCGCCCGACGACATGTAAAAACAGATTGATCTTGGCGGGCGCAGGCCAATCGCGCCGCCAGTCTTCGATTAAATCCTTGCTCACTCTTTCGTCCTTTAACTCTTGCACATTTCACCGTCCCGCCAGCGCCGACTTTCGCAGCCCCTCGTTCAGCCCATCACCGTAACGACAATGCGCCGCGTGTGCGCTTGGGTTCGATGCTCCCACAAATAAATCCCCTGCCATGTCCCGAGCAGCAGCGCCCGATTGCCGACCGGAACCGTCAGCGAAGTTCCGGTCAATACGCTGCGCGCATGCGCCGCCATGTCGTCATCGCCTTCGTCGTCGTGCCGATACGCCGCATCGCCATCGGGCGCCCAGCGTTGCGCCAAGGTTTCGAGATCGCGCCGCACCGCAGGATCGGCATTCTCGGTAATCGTCAGCGAGCAACTGGTGTGCATGATGAAAATATGCGCGATTCCGATGTCGACTCCTGCGGCGGCGACGATGCCCGCCACCTGGTCGGTAATCTCGGTCGTGCCGCGCCCGCGCGTGCGGATTTCGATTGTCTTTTGGTATGTCATACGCCCGATGAAAGCAACCATCTGCCGAATTATCTAAATCGACTCCGGCTGTCGGCGCCCCGCCGGCTTCGGATTCGGCCATTCGATTCATTATGAATTTCTGCGTCCGATAATGCGTAGATTAAACTAATGGCTTGAAATTGGGAACCGCCCTATCCGCGCATTTGCTACAATCTCGGCCATGAAACATCGCATAGACCCGAAAATCGACTGTGTTTTCAAGGCGCTGCTAGGCTCGCTCGAAAACAGCAATCTGCTCGAGAATTTCCTCAACGCCATCTTGTCCGGCGAATTGCGCGCGCCGATCGACCATGTCGACATTCTCAACCCCTACAACGAAAAGAAATTCCTCGACGACAAGCTGAGTATCGTCGACGTCAAAGCCAGCGACGGCGACGGGCGCATCTTCCAGATCGAAATCCAGATGGTGAGCTACCGTCATCTGCTCTCCCGCATCCTCTACACTTGGACCGATATCTACAGCCAGCAATTGCAAAGCGGCGCCGAATATCATAAATTGCAACCTACCTATTCGATCTGGCTGCTCGCCGAAGACTCGATCCCCGAGGACGACGACTACCTCCACGCCTTCAAAATGCGCGACGCCAAAGGCCGCGCCCTGTCCGACCATGGTGGCATCTGGTTGCTGGAACTCGACAAATTCGGCAGC
>DATETD010000294.1:0-10230 GCA_035283885.1 Rhodocyclaceae bacterium | reverse complement strand
CCCCGAAAGCCCGTCGAGTCCCTCGTCGGGCTTTCGGCTTTGGCGCCGCCGAAGAAAGACGTTCAGTAGCGCAGTCGTCCCATCGCCATCACCCGAGGATAAGAGGGCGAAGGGCCATGAATCCCGACGCCCGCAGCGAATCCTCACATATTCCGCCGATACTGCCCACCAACGGCATACAGCGCCTGCGAAATCTGCCCCAGCGAGCAGTAGCGCACCGCATCCATCATCACGCTGAAGACGTTGCGATTGTCGATCACGCTTTGCTGCAAGCGTTGCAACCACAGCGCCGCGTGGTCGCGGTGGCGTTGTTGGAAGTCGGCCAAGCGTTGCAGTTGCGATTGCTTTTCCTGTTCGGTCGAGCGCGCGAGTTCGACCTCGGCAATCATGCCGACTCCATGCGGATTCAGGAAGGTATTGACGCCGATAATCGGATACGAGCCGTCGTGCTTTTTGTGTTCGTAATGCAGCGATTCTTCCTGAATTTTGCTGCGCTGATAGCCGGTCTCCATCGCGCCGAGCACGCCGCCGCGCGCGGCGATCGCCTCGAATTCTTTCAGCACGGCTTCCTCGACCAGATCGGTGAGTTCGTCGATGACGAACGCGCCCTGGTTCGGGTTTTCGTTCTTCGCCACGCCCCATTCGCTGTTGATGATGCGCTGGATCGCCATCGCGCGACGCACCGATTCCTCGGTCGGCGTGGTGATCGCTTCGTCGTAGGCGTTGGTGTGCAAGGAATTGCAGTTGTCGTAAATGGCGATCAAGGCCTGCAAGGTGGTGCGTATGTCGTTGAAATCCATCTCCTGCGCGTGCAGCGATCGCCCCGAGGTCTGAATATGGTATTTAAGTTTTTGTGAGCGTTCGTTGGCGCCGTAGCGGTCGCGCATCGCTACGGCCCAGATGCGGCGCGCGACGCGGCCGATCACGCTGTATTCTGGGTCCATGCCGTTGCTGAAGAAGAAGCTCAGATTCGGCGCGAAGTCGTCGATCTTCATGCCGCGCGCCAGATAGGCTTCGACATAGGTAAAGCCGTTCGCGAGTGTGAAGGCGAGTTGCGAGATCGGGTTCGCGCCGGCTTCGGCGATGTGATAGCCCGATATCGACACCGAATAGAAGTTGCGCACGCCATGTTCGACGAAGTATTCCTGGATATCGCCCATGGTCTTCAGCGCGAACTCGGTCGAGAAAATGCAGGTGTTCTGCCCCTGGTCTTCCTTGAGGATATCGGCCTGCACCGTGCCGCGCACCGTCGCCAGCGTCTTGGCGCGAATCTGGCGCGCCTCGTCGGCGTCGGGCGCGCGGCCCTGGCGCTGGGCGAACAGATCGAGTTGCTGGTCGATTGCGGTATTCAGGAACATCGCCAAGATCACGGGCGCGGGGCCGTTGATCGTCATCGACACCGAGGTCGCCGGGTCGCAGAGGTCGAAGCCCGAATACAACACTTTGAGATCGTCGAGCGTGGCGATCGAGACGCCGGAATTGCCGATCTTGCCGTAAATATCCGGACGCGGATCGGGGTCGCAACCATACAAGGTGACCGAATCGAAGGCCGTGGACAGGCGCTTGGCCGGCATGCCTGCGGAAACCTTGAGGAAACGGCGATTGGTGCGAAACGCATCGCCTTCGCCCGCGAACATGCGCGTCGGGTCCTCGTTCTCGCGCTTGAACGGAAATACGCCAGCGGTATAGGGAAAATAGCCCGGCAGATTCTCGCGCATCAAAAAGTCGAGCAGCGCGCCGTGATCGTCGAAGCGCGGCAGCGCCACTTTGCGCACGCGCAGCCCGGACAGGGTTTCGTGCGTCAGCCGCGTGCGGATCTCGCCGTGCCGCCCTTTGACGACGTAGTCGTCGCCGGCATACGCCTGTTGGATTTCCGGCCAGTGCGCGAGCAATTGCCGCGCGTCGGCGGCGAGCTCGTGTTCCTTGGCGACGAGCAGTTCCTCGCAATCCAGCGTCGACTTGCCGTGCGCCGCTAGAAGGCGCTTGGTCAGTTGCAAGGATTGGCGTTCGCGCGCCGTCTGCGCCTGACGCCCCACATGGCTATGATATTTGCGCACGGCGTCGGCGATTTCGGCCAGATAGCGCACGCGCTCGGTCGGCACGATGGCGCGGCCGATCGATGAATGGCGCGTCGCGACCGGCGGCAATTTCGATGGCTGCAACTTCAAGCCGCGCTGCTGCAACCGCGCGGCGATGGCTTGGTACAGCGCGGTGACGCCGTCGTCGTTAAAACGCGCCGCCATGGTGCCGAACACCGGTAGGGTCTCGGGCGACTCGTCGAACCGCTCGCGATTGCGTTGGTATTGTTTGCGCACATCGCGCAAGGCGTCTTCCGCGCCTTTGCGGTCGAATTTGTTGATTGCGACCAGATCGGCGAAGTCGAGCATTTCGATCTTTTCGAGCTGCGAGGCCGCACCGAACTCCGGCGTCATGACATACAAGCATAGGTCGACCAAGGGCGCGATGGCCGCGTCGCCTTGGCCGATGCCCGAGGTTTCGACCAGGATCAAGTCGAAGCCGGCGACTTTGCACGCGGCGATCGCATCCGGCAAGGCGCGTGAGATTTCGTTGCCGGTGTCGCGCGTGGCGAGCGAGCGCATGTAGATCGACGGATGGTCGATCGCGTTCATGCGGATACGGTCGCCGAGTAAAGCGCCGCCGGTGCGTTTGCGCGAGGGATCGATCGAAATCACCGCGATATTCACGCCGTTGTCTTGATCGAGACGGAAACGCTGCACCAGTTCGTCGGTCAACGAGCTTTTACCCGCGCCGCCGGTGCCGGTAATCCCAAAAGTCGGCGCTGGCGAGACGGCGGCGCGCGCCAGCAACTCTTCGCGACCGGGCCATGCGCCGCCTTCGAGCGCGGTGACGATTTGCGCCAGCGCGCGCCGCCGTTGCCGTTCGTCGCCGCTCGTCAGCGCGTCGACATCGGTCGGTGCGCGTTGCGTCAAATCGACGTCGCAACGGCTCACCATGTCGTTGATCATCCCTTGCAGGCCCATGGTCTGGCCGTCCTGCACCGAATAGATATGCGAAACGCCGTAGTCGTGCAGTTCGCGAATTTCGCTCGGCACGATCACGCCGCCGCCACCGCCGAACACCTTGATGTCCGCGCCGCCGCGCTCGCGCAGCAAGTCGATCATGTATTTGAAGAATTCGACATGGCCGCCTTGATACGAAGAAATCGCGATGCCATGCGCGTCTTCTTGCAAGGCCGCCGTGACGATTTCGTCGACCGAGCGGTTATGGCCGAGATGGATCACTTCGACGCCGGTCGCCTGCAAGATGCGACGCATGATGTTGATCGAAGCGTCGTGTCCGTCGAATAAGGCCGCCGCCGTGACGAAACGCACCTTGTTTTTGGGCCGATACGGCGAAATCTTGCCGGTGTTGCGCGAAACGAAATTCATAGTGCTCTCCTGTCGAAGTCGAAGTCGGCGTCGGCGCTACGCGCTCTTGCGAACTCGACAGATAAGCCGTGTTACGCCGTCGCTGCGGCCCTACGCTGGGCTAATAAAGCACGCGACACGCGCGAGGCGGGTTCGCGTCCCAGTTGTTGCGAAATCCATTCGGCGGTATCGACCAGCGCCGTCAAATCGACGCCGCTCTTGATCCCTAAGCCATTCAATAACCACACTACATCTTCGGTCGCCACATTACCCGCAGCGCCTGCCGCATACGGGCAGCCGCCGAGGCCGGCGACCGAGCTGTCGAACACGCTGACGCCCATCTCCATCGCGGCGTAGATATTCGTCGCCGCCATACCGTAGGTGTCGTGAAAGTGGCCCGCGACCTTCCTTAAGGGCACGCGCCGCGCCACGGCTTCTATCGTCGCTTTGACCTTGACCGGCGTACCGACGCCGATGGTGTCGCCCAAGCTAATCTCGTAACAGCCCATCTCGAACAGCGCCTGCGCCATATCGGCGACCGCCACCGCAGGCACGTCGCCCTGATACGGACAACCGAAAGCGCACGAGATATAGCCCCTGACCTTGATCTCCGCCGCCTGCGCTGCGGCGATAATCGGCACGAAGCGTTCCAAAGATTCGGCAATGCTGCAATTGATGTTCTTCTGCGAGAACGCTTCCGACGCCGCGCCGAACACCGCCACTTCCTTGGCGCCCGCCGCCACCGCCGCTTCGAAACCCTTCAGATTCGGCGTCAACACCGGATAACTCACGTCGGCCAGTTTCTCGATGCCGGCGAACACCGCAGCGCTATCCGCCATCTGCGGCACCCATTTGGGCGAGACGAAGGCCGTGGCCTCGATCGACTTCAAACCCGCCGCGCCGAGCCGCCGAATCAACTCGATCTTGACGGCAGTATCGACCGGTTGTTTCTCGTTTTGCAAACCATCGCGGGGAGCGACTTCTACGATACGTACTTTGCTGGGAAGAGCCATGTGCGTTTACGACATATTTAATCGACCTCGAATTCTACTAGTTCGGCGCCGTCCGTCACCTGTTCGCCCACCATAAAGCGGAAACTCTTCACTTTCCCGTCCGCCGGCGCCGACAGGACGTGCTCCATCTTCATCGCTTCGAGGATCATCAACGGCGCGCCCTTGGCCACCGACGCGCCAACCTCGGCCAGCAATGCAATCACCTTGCCCGGCATCGGCGCCGTCAAGCCCCCTTCGCCGCCGCCGCTACTTCCCGCATGGAATAGCGGATAGATGGCGGCGAACACAAAACTCATTCCATCGAAGAACACATGGCGCTTTTCGCCGGCCGCCGCCACGGTCGCATTCAAGCGCCGACCGCCCAGATCGATACGCAATGCGCCGCTGGGCAGGGTCTGCGCCGTCGCTTGCGTGACACCACCGTCGAGTTCAAGCGCAAATCCCTGGCTGACGTAGCGTGCGGTCACGGTCTTTTCGATTTCGCCGACGCGCAGACAAATCGCGCGCCGTCCGCCGCCGCCGATGCACCAACCGTCGCGTTGATGCCACGGCGAATACGGGTCGTTGCTGTGCGCAGCCTCCCCCCAGGCATGCTCGCGATCGCGCAATAGATCGGCCAAGGCCGCGATCAGCCACGCTTCGCGCGGCGGTGCGACTTGCGCCGGGAACAGATAGCTCTGCTCGCGCTCGATCAAGCCGGTGTCGAGATCGGCATTGGCGAACGCCGGACAGGCGACGAGACGCGACAGAAAAGCGATATTCGTCGTCACCCCGGCGACGCGGTAATCGGCCAAGGCTTGCAGCATGCGCGCCAAAGCGCGTTCGCGGCTTTCGTCCCAAACGATCAATTTCGCCAGCATGGGATCGTAATGCGGCGTGACTTCATCGCCCTGCTCGACGCCGGTGTCGACGCGCACATGCAAGGACTCCTGCGGCGGCGACCAATGGATCAAGCGCCCGATCGACGGCAGGAAGCCGCGATCCGGGTCTTCGGCGTAAATCCGCGCTTCGAGCGCGCAGCCCTTGATCGTCAGTTGCTCCTGCCGCAGCGGCACCGTCTCGCCAGCGCCGACTTTCAATTGCCACTCGACCAGATCGACGCCGGTGATCATTTCGGTGACCGGATGCTCGACCTGCAAGCGCGTGTTCATCTCCATGAAATAAAACGCGCCGCCGGGTTCGACGATGAATTCCACCGTACCCGCGCCGACATAGCCGACCGCACGCGCCGCTTCCACCGCCGCTTGGCCCATCGCCGCGCGCCGTGCAGATGTCATGCCCGGCGCAGGCGCTTCCTCGACCACCTTTTGATGGCGGCGCTGCACCGAACAATCGCGCTCGAACAGGTGCACATAGTTGCCATGCCTATCGCCGAACACCTGAATCTCGATATGGCGCGGACGTTGCAGGTATTTTTCGATCAGCACATGCTCGCTGCCGAAATACGCGCCGGCTTCGCGCCGACACGAGGCCAAGGCTGCGACGAACTCTTCGGCCTGCGTCACTACGCGCATGCCCTTGCCGCCGCCCCCCGCCGCCGCCTTGATCAGCACCGGATAGCCGATCGCCGCCGCCTGGCGCTGCAAATGGGCTTCGTCCTGCAGGTCGCCGTGATAACCCGGCGTCAAGGGCACGCCGGCTTTTTCCATCAACTTGCGCGCCTCGGACTTCGAACCCATCGCGCGTATCGCCGCCACCGGCGGGCCGATAAAGACGACGCCATGCGCCTGGCAGGCCGCGGCGAACTGCTCGTTTTCCGACAGAAAGCCATAGCCCGGATGGATCGCCTGCGCGCCGCTCGCCACCGCCGCCGCGACGATTTTGTCGATACTCAGATACGATTCGCGCGCCGCAGCCTCGCCGATGCAAATCGCCTCGTCGGCGAGCCGCACATGGCGCGCGCCGGCGTCGGCCTGCGAATACACCGCCACGGTGCGTAGCCCCAAGCGCCGCGCCGTTTTAATAATCCGGCAGGCGATTTCGCCGCGATTGGCGATCAATAATTTGCTGAACATATTAGCGGTCGCTATTCCAGAAAGGCTTACGTTTCTCAAGAAAGGCGCTCATGCCCTCGCGCCCTTCGTCGGAAGCGCGCAGCCGCGTAATGCGCTGCGCGGTGTCGTCGATCAGTTCGGCGTCCAACGGCCGCGCGGCGACGGCGGCGATCAGCCGCTTGCATTCGGCCAAGGCGTTCGGGCTGTTTTGCAGCAATGCGTCGATAATATCGCCGACCGCCCGATCGAGCGCCGCCTCGTCGGCCACCATTTCGTGCAACAGACCCAAACGATACGCCTCGGCCGCCGAAAAGCGTTCCGCCGTCAGCATATAGCGCCGCGCCGCACGCTCGCCGAGCGCCGTAATCACATACGGGCTAATCACGGCCGGAATCAGCCCGAGCCGCACTTCGGTCAGCGCAAATTGACTATCGAAAGTCGCGATCGCGATATCGGCGCAGGCGATCAGCCCGACACCGCCGCCATACGCCGGACCTTGCACGCGCGCCACGGTCGGCTTGGGACACTGCGCCAAACGACGCAGCATCTCGGCCAACTGACGCGAATCGTGCAGATTTTCGTCTTCGCTATAGCCTGCCGCGCGCTTCATCCAATTCAAATCGGCCCCGGCGCAAAAGCTCTTGCCGGTGCTCGAAATCACCAGCACGCGCACCGCCGGGTCTGCGCCCATATGATCGATGGCGTCAGAGAGTTCGCCGATCAACACATCGTCGAACGCATTATGCCGCTCGGCGCGATTCAGGGTGATGATGCCTACGCCGGCATCGACTTCGGTCAGTATGGATTCGTACATGGGAATTCGCCTGTCAGTGTAATGTCGATCGCTTTACATCCGAAACACGCCGAACTTCGTCGGCATGATCGGTGCATTCAGCGAGGCCGAAATGCCTAAGCCCAGCGCACGCCGCGTCTGCATCGGATCGAGCAAGCCGTCGTCCCATAGCCGCGCAGTGGCGTAATACGGATGGCCTTGGGTTTCGTATTGCCGGCGGATCGGCGTTTTGAACGCCTCCTCGTCTTGCGCGCTCCAGGTCTTGCCGGCGGCTTCGATGCCATCGCGTTTGACCGTAGCGAGCACCGACGCCGCCTGTTCGCCGCCCATCACGCTGATGCGCGCGTTCGGCCACATCCACATCAGCCGCGGGCTATACGCGCGGCCGCACATGCCGTAGTTGCCCGCGCCGAACGAGCCGCCGATCACCACGGTGAATTTCGGCACTTGCGCGGTCGACACCGCCATCACCATCTTCGCGCCGTCTTTGGCGATGCCGCCGTTCTCGTACTTGCGTCCGACCATAAAGCCGGTGATATTCTGCAAAAAAACCAAAGGGATGCCGCGTTGCGCGCATAGTTCGACGAAATGCGCGCCTTTTTGCGCCGACTCGGAGAACAGAATGCCGTTATTCGCGACGATGCCTACAGGATAGCCGTGCAGCCGCGCGAAGCCCGTGACCAGCGTCGTGCCGTAACGCGCTTTGAATTCGTCGAAGCGCGAACCGTCGACCAAACGCGCAATCACCTCGCGCACGTCGAAAGGCTTGCGGCTATCGGTCGGGATAATGCCCCAGAGTTCGGCGGGGTCGTATAGCGGCTCTTCGGGTGCAGCGATGTCCAGTCCGCACGGCTTTTGCCAGTTCAAATTCGCGACGATGCGCCGCGCAATCGACAATGCATGCGCATCGCTTTCGGCGAGGTGATCGCATACGCCCGAAACGCGCGTATGCACATCGCCGCCGCCGAGATCTTCCGCCGTGACCACTTCGCCGGTCGCAGCTTTCACCAGGGGCGGGCCGCCGAGAAAGATCGTGCCTTGATTTTTGACGATAATGCTTTCGTCCGACATCGCCGGCACATAGGCCCCGCCGGCGGTGCAGGAGCCCATCACCACCGCGATTTGCGGAATGCCCTGCGCCGACAGATTCGCCTGATTGAAGAAGATGCGGCCAAAATGATCGCGATCCGGGAACACTTCGTCCTGCGCGGGCAAAAACGCGCCGCCCGAATCGACCAGATAGACGCACGGCAAGCGGTTTTGCTGCGCGATTTCCTGCGCGCGCAAATGCTTCTTGACGGTCAAGGGGTAATAGGTGCCGCCTTTGACCGTGGCGTCGTTGGCGACGATCACGCATTCGACGCCGCTGACGCGCCCGATGCCCGCAATCATCGACGCGGCCGGCACATCGCCGCCATACATGCCGTAGGCCGCGAGCGGCGCGATTTCGAGAAACGGCGCGCCGGGATCGAGTAAGGCATGGACGCGATCGCGCGGCAGCAGCTTGCCGCGCGCGAGATGCTTGGCGCGCGCCTCTTCCGAGCCGCCGCGCGCGGCTTGAGCGAGCTTTTCCTGCAAATCGGCCACCAAGGCCGCCATCGCCGCCGTATTGGCGCGATAGTCGTCGCTGCGCGTATCGAGATTGGATTTGATCGTACTCATGCTTAACCCCGAGAAATTTTTTTATCCACGAAACTCACGAAAAACACGAACAAAAACAATCGAGCCAGCCATTCAGTATCATTTTTCGTGCCTTTCGTGTTTTTCGTGGACAAATGCTTTGCCAACTCAATCGATCAATTCGCGCGCGATCACCATGCGCTGGATATCCGAGGTGCCTTCGTAGATTTGGCAGACGCGCACGTCGCGATAGATGCGCTCGACCGGAAAATCGGTGACATAGCCATAACCGCCGTGAATTTGGATCGCATCCGAGCAGACCCGCTCGGCCATTTCCGAGGCGAACAGTTTCGCCATCGACGCCTGCTTGAGGCAAGGCTCGCCGGCGTCGCGCAGACAGGCGGCATGCCACACCATCTGTCGCGCCACGGCGACTTGCGTCGCCATATCGGCCAGACGGAAACTAATCGCCTGATGCGCAATCAAGGGTTTACCGAAGCTTTCGCGTTGCTGCGCATAGTCGAGCGCGGCGTCCAAGGCCGAGCGCGCCATGCCGACCGCCTGCGCCGCGATGCCGATGCGCCCGGCTTCGAGATTCGCCAATGCGATACGATAGCCTTGGCCCTCGTGGCCGAGCAGGTTCTCCGCCGGGACATAACACGCGTCGAGCACGATTTGCGCCGTATCGGACGCGCGTTGCCCGAGCTTGTCCTCGACGCGCGCCACGTGGAAGCCCGGCGTATCGGTCGGCACGATAAACGCCGAGATGCCTTTTTTGCCGGCCGCTGCATCGGTAACCGCAAACACCAGCGCGACTTGCGCATGACTGCCGGTGGTGATGAACTGTTTGACGCCGTCGATGCGCCAGCGATCGCCTTCGCGCACCGCGCGCGTGCTCAAGGCCGCCGCATCCGAACCCGCGTGCGGCTCGGTCAGGCAAAAACAACCCAGCCATTCGCCGCGACTAAGTTTGCTCAGATAGTTACTTTTCTGCGCGTCGTTGCCGAACGCCAGAATCGGGCCGCACACCACCGAATTCTGCACGCTGATAATCGTCGAGGTCGCGCCGTCGCCGGCGGCGATTTCTTCGAGCGCCACCGCCAGCGAGACATAATCCAGACCCGCGCCGCCCCAAATTTCGGGCACGACGACGCCGCAGACGCCGAGTTCGCCGAGCCGCCGCAAGGCTTGCGCCGGAAACGTGGCGTGCTTATCCCAGCTCGCCGCATGCGGCGCAAGTTGCTCCTGGGCAAAGCTGCGCAACATATCGCGCATCATGTTTTGTGCTTCGGTCAGTATCATCCTAACTTCCTCTATTTATCCGCAGATTTCGCAGATTCGCGCAGATATTCAACGGGATGTCCAATCGATTCGATCATTCATCAGGCGAAAATAAAATGCAATATTCATTGGTTTTGTTT
>DATETD010000293.1:0-4392 GCA_035283885.1 Rhodocyclaceae bacterium | reverse complement strand
GAGCCAAAGAAAGGCGCCGAGAGCCACGCCGGTATCGAGAAAGAGAAACCAGGCTTCGGCCGGATTGGCGCGATTGTCGCGGATGTTCTCGACCTCGACGCCGGGACGACGAAATCCCATACGAATACTCCCTTTGGCCGTGGGATTGACGCAACGAAAGCATTCGATGCAGTGACGGGACTCGTTTTTTCCCACCAGATCGATCATGGTCGGGCACGCGCCCTTTTGACTATAGGCATCCCGTCCAGGGCGCTTGACTTGCGGGGCGAATTCGACCGCCCCCAAGCGCGAATACAACCCAAGCAAGCGACCGATCGGACAGAGATGCCGACACCACGCGCGCTTCTTGCGCCCATAGAGAAATCCGATCGCCAGAGCCGCCAACATCGTCCCGCCGAAAATCTCGGCAGCGGCTTCGGGATGGTCGCGCACCCCGACCGTTTGCCCGAGGATGGTGGTAATGACGAAACTCACCGCCGGAGTTCCTTCCCAACGCAACCAGGCCGGGATTGGTCGTTGCGGCCCGATCGTGTTCAGCCATTCGGAAGCCGCGCCCATCGGACAGAACAAGCCGCACCACGAGCGCCCGGTGAATATGACGGAAAGAAACACGAGCGGGAACCATAGACCCCACATTAGATAATTGGCGAAAGTGGTGAAATGGGTGAGTGGCGTCGCGGTCTCCGGCGCTTCGGGAAGCCACAGGGGGAGAACGATGATCGCCACGAAACTCACGAAAGCAGCCGCATGCACCCAGACCAATCGATGGCGGTAACGCACGAAAAAACCCTCGATGGCGTCGCGAATCGGTTTAGCGGATGGGCTTGGATCGGCAGCGGCGCTATCGACCGGACGAATAGGGATGACGACATGAGGTTTCTTGGACATGCTTGTTCTTTCTGCAAAATTAGCACGAAGGGTGCATTTCTTTATGAAGAACGATCCAGTCGTGGGCGCCTACGATGGGCAAGCGCCACCGCAGTCCAGTACATTCCCCAGGCGAGTAGCGTGCTCAAGGCCGGGCGCGCTCGATAACCGGAAAAGTCGGCCAGCAGTTTGCCGCCCGTCGTCGCGTCGTCGAGTAGCGAAGAACTGTCCCAGACCGGATCGAGCAGCGGCGGCAGCCAGCCGGCGCCGATCATCCGGTCGCAGGCGGCGACCAGCAATGCCGAGGCCAGAACCAGCAACAGGATCGACGACAGACGCAAAAGCAAAGCGATGTTCAGCCGGGTCAAGCTGCGAGCAATCAGCCACGCCATACAGAAAAATCACGGTTTCGGCGCCTTCGCGCGCCACGGCCAGCGCCGCCACGAGCGCAATGCCGAGGCGACCCGAGCGGTCTGCGGCGGCCGACAGATCGGCATGCAACTTGGCCTTTATCTCTCGCCCGTGCATTCTCATCCACAACACCATCTGGGTAATCAGTCCGGCAGCAACCAGCAGGGATCCGATCTGAAAAACTTCCAGCGAATTTCCGCTCAATTCGTCCTGAACGCCAAGCAGCGCCCAGCCGAGTAGCATCGCCAAGACGCATCCGGCCGCCAGACCGACGAACAATGCGCGCCGTCCGCTACGGCTATCGTCGTTGGCGGCAAGCCATGCGTAGAGAATGCCGGCGATCAGAAAGGCTTCGAGACTTTCGCGCCAGACGACAAACAATGCGTTACCCATCATGGACTCCTCCGGATCGCTTATTGGGCGACGATTCGACCTAGCCCGGCTTCGGGATGAAAATCGTCGAAGAACTTGTAACTCCCCGGTTTCATCGGCACGAAAACCAGACTACGGGTCACGCCCGGAGCGAGCACCAGTTCCTTTTTCAGTTCCGTACTTTCGAATTCCGTGGCGCCCGGCCCTTCGTTCGTGACTTCCAGCCGAAAGCGCGTGTTGGCCGGCACCTCGACGGTTTCGGGAAAAAAGCGACCGCCCTTCATCAACAGCTTGAAGGTGGGCATATCTTCGGCGGCGACGATGCCGGACAACAGCAACAAGAGGGAAGCCATGGATACGCGTTTCATAGTTCCTCCGTTTAGTAGGCGATGTTGGCGCGTAGCGCAAACACTTTGACCGCCTGCGCATCCGCATTGCCGCCGCCATTGGAGAGGTACTGGAAACTCGGCGACAGTTCGAACTGCGGCGACAGACGATAGCGGTAATACACTTCCGCCACTTTCTCGGTGCTTTGCGGTACGAAGGAAAAAGCGGGCCGCGTCAAACCGTCGTCGAGCCAGGCCGTTACCGTACTGGTGCGATACGCCGTGCCGGAGCGCAGCCCTGCAACGGCAATGCCGACGCTATCGGCGCCGCGGCTCCAGTAGTTGCCGGAGAATTCGGCTCCGACCGTAACGGCGCGATCGAAGGGAAGCTCTCCCTTAACGAGCTTGCCGTAGCGCGCGAAAAGATTGACGCCGTCGCCGATGCGCTGATCGACCGACGCGCCGATGCCGGTGTGCTTATTCGTCGTCGCGTCGTAGTCGACGCCCTGACTGCGGTTCCAGCCATAGATCCGGTAATTGCCGCTCAAACCGTCGAACAATTTCAAGGTTTTTTCGGCCTGCACCATCAGCAGCGGCGACGATAGGCTGCGCTGATAGTTCGCCCCGCGCGCGCCGGCGCCGAACACGCCGACCGAAAGCCGCCACGGTTCGGTTTTGTTGACATAATTGAAGTAAGAGGCGATAAAGCCGGGTTGAAAGCCGTTGGCATCGACACCGGTTTCGCGTCCCGCATCGAGCAGCGGGTTATGCACGAACACGGAGTTCAGAAATTGCTTCGATTCGTCGCCGGCCACCGTGTTCTGATCGAAGAAGCCGAAGATATCCATCTTGCCGAAAGTCAGGTCCAGCGTTTCGCGCGCATAAGGTTTGAAGCCGAGAAACGGCAATGGAATGGCCGCCTGATACCACGCTTGTCCGAGAATGGCGACCGAATCGTCCGGGCTGGCGCCGGATGCGCGAAAAGCCAGCGCGTTGGGCGTGTTGGCTAAATTGCCGAGGTTGGAAAACGGCGAATTCAATCCCAGCCCTTGGCCCAGACGCAGATGCGCAAACAACTTGTGGTCGATATCGCCGAGCGGCTCGAGCGGCAATTCGACGGAAACGTCAGCCCGGTAATTGAGTTGGCTGCCGCCGCCGTCGGTGTCTGCCGGCAGGCCATTGGCGTGCTGGATCACGGTCGCCAACGACGCACCGACCTTGACGCCCTCGAAGCCTTCGGCGATCTTTGCGGCTTTTTTCATGTTCAGCGTGTCTTTTTCGACCGCTTTCAAGCGCACCGTCAAATCCGGCTCGTCTTCGGACAGGCGCGGGCTGCCGAGGCCTTGCGCAATCTTGTCGTTCTCGCTCTTCAGCGCCTTGACTTCCTTTTCCAGTTCCGCATTGCGCGCTTCGAGCTTTTCCAAGCGGGCGGCCAGCTTCTCCAGCAAAACTTCGTCATTGGTCCCGGCGAGCACCGGCAAACTCAAGCCTGCTGCGACGAGCGCCGCCGTCAATTGGGCGAGCTTCATGATTAGTACCCGCCCTTCTTGCCGATGCCGACGTAGGTGAATTCGTATTCGACATCGAACGGCTTAAACCACGGGCGCACGCCGGTGGCGCGATCCGTATGACGCCCGAAGTGGGCGTGCTTATTCCCCGAAGGCGGCAGGATGCTGTACTTCACCTTGTATTTTCCCGGCCCCGCGAGCTTGATGTTTTCGCCGTAATGCGGACCGTCGTTGGCGACCATCGGCATGAAATCGCCGGCGACTTTGTAATCGCTACCGATTTTGGCAACCTCGTATTTGATGACGAGATAGGGCACCCAAGCGCCTTCCTCGAAACCGTGCGGGTTATTCGCCAGCGCATGGATATCCGCTTCGATGTGGATATCGGATTCGGCGACCTTGCGCATCATGCCTTCGGGCTCCATCTCGATCGGCTGCAGATAGACCGCAGCGATCTCCATGCCGGCGCGCTGTTGCGGCACGCCGATGGGGTATTCGAGGGCCAGGGCCGGTGTGGAAATAACGATGGCGAACGACAAAACGGCAAGGGTTTTCTTGAATGGCGGCATGACGATGACTCCAGAAAGTTTGCGTCCGGTCGAGTGTGCGTCACGCGTTACCGGGCTAGATTAGTAATAAGAACCGTTCTCATTATCGAGTTAATGAGAATCATTGTCAACACGATAAAAGCGTTTTCGTTAAGTTTTGCGCTACGGCAACGGGACGAGACATTGGGCGGGAATCTATCCCGCCCATCTCATATCGGATACGGCGAAAGTCGGCGCTGGCGGGACGGATGCCGCGACGGGTGTCAGAACGACATGCTCAAATTGTTCATATGAGCGACGGGAGACACCGCCGGATACACTCGGCGGGAGGTTAGAAGGTGTACTTCGCCCCAAGCTCAA
>DATETD010000292.1:0-5811 GCA_035283885.1 Rhodocyclaceae bacterium | reverse complement strand
AAATTCAAGGTAGTCCTTAAGAAGATTCCACGCCAATTCGTGGGAGTATTCGAATCCCTGTATGACACCTTGTTTTTCCAGTTTAGTTAACGGCCTGTCGTTCGCCAGTTCCACGCTTTCCTTGAGTTCATGAAACGCCTTGCTGTAGTTACCGAAGCGCTGTTTCCAACGAATATCGTCCACGAATCATTCCCTCCCCTTAAGCCATTGGTCAATTCGCCCGAGCACCGTTGCACTCTCGCCATCCGTCCCGCCAGCGCCGACTTTTCGATTCCTTATCCCGTCCCGCCCACCGTCAGCCCGTCTATCCTCACCGTCGGTTGTCCCACGCCGACCGGGACGCTTTGGCCTTCCTTGCCGCAGGTGCCGACGCCGGGGTCGAGCGCCAGGTCGTGACCGATCATCGTGACTTTGGTCATCGCGTCGGGGCCGTTGCCTATCAGGGTGGCGCCTTTGACCGGGCGGGTGATCTGGCCGTTTTCGATCAGGTAGGCTTCGGCGGTCGAGAACACGAATTTGCCATTCGTGATATCGACTTGTCCGCCGGCGAAGTTCGCGGCATAGAGGCCTTTTTTCACCGATTTGATGATTTCCTGCGGGTCGTGTTGGCCTGGCAACATCAGGGTGTTGGTCATGCGCGGCAGCGGCAGGTGGGCGAAGGATTCGCGCCGACCATTGCCGGTCGGGGCGACGTTCATCAGGCGCGCGTTCAGCGTGTCTTGCAGATAGCCGACCAGAATACCGTCTTCGATCAAGGTGTTGCGTTGACTCGGGTTGCCTTCGTCGTCGATGCTGAGCGAGCCGCGCCGGTCGGGCATCGTGCCGTCGTCGACCACGGTGACGCCTTTGGCGGCGACGCGCTGGCCGATGCGGCCCGAGAAGGTCGAGCTGCCTTTGCGGTTGAAATCGCCTTCGAGGCCGTGGCCGACGGCTTCGTGCAGCAAGATGCCGGGCCAGCCGCCGCCTAACACCACCGGCATTTGACCGGCGGGTGCGGCGCAGGCCGCGAGATTGACTTTGGCTTGATGCACCGCGCGTTCGGCATAGTCCTTTAGCATCGCGTCGTTAAAGTAGCCGAAGTCGTAACGGCCGCCGCCGCCGGCGGAGCCTTGTTCGCGTCGGCCTTTTTCCTCCATGATGACGGTGATCGACAGCCGCACCAGCGGGCGGATATCGGCGGCCATGATGCCGTCGGAGCGTGCGACCAGAATGACTTCCCATGCACCCGCAATATGCGCCATGACTTCCTTGACGCGCGGGTCGAGCGCGCGCGCCAGGGCTTCGAGCCGTTCGAGCAGCCGGACTTTTTCGGCGGCTGCGAGCGAGGCGATCGGGTCGCTGTGGATATACAACGGCGTGGCCTGGCGTAGTTGGCAGGCGACGGGCGTTTGCACCGGCGCGCCCGCGACGGCGATGGCGCGCGTGGTGTGCGCAGCAGCGCGCAAGGCGGCGAGGCTGATGTCGTCGGAGTAGGCGAAAGCGGTCTTTTCGCCTTCGATCGCGCGCACGCCGACGCCTTGTTCGATATTGAAGCTGCCGGATTTGACGATGCCTTCTTCTAGGCTCCAGGCTTCGGAGCGCGCGTATTGAAAATAGAGGTCGGCGTAATCGAGCCTATGCTGCATCAATTCGCCGAAAATGCCGTCGAGTTGGGCGCGGTCGAGGTCGTTGGCGGCGAGCAGGGTGTGTTCGGCGATCTGGAGTGGAGTGGCTGGCATGGAGTGGGCGTAAGGTCGGTGAGGATGAAGTGCTTAGTCCACGAAAGACACGAAAAGCACGAAAACAATCGGAGATTATCCTAGAAAAAGCAGTTGTCCACGAAAAACACTAAAAGCACGAAAATAATCAATGACATGTCTGCTTTTTGACGATCACCCGATGGATGAATAAGCTCTCAGTGCAATACCTTGTGTTTTTGTTCGTGCTTTTCGTGTTTTTCGTGGATAAAAAGAGGTTTTCGGGCGGATGCGTGTCTTTCGCGGGCAGGCCGTCGCTATAGTAGGCGATGACGCAAGGCCGGCAGGCGGGTGCGCACGTCGTCGAGGCGGGCGCGGTCGAACTCGGCGACGATGACGCCTTCGCCTTTGTCGATGCGCGCGAGCACCACGCCCCAGGGGTCGACGATCATGCTGTTGCCGTGGGTGACGCGACCGCTGGGATGCTGTCCGCCTTGCGCGGCGGCGAGCACATAGCATTGATTTTCGATCGCGCGCGCGCGCACCAGGATTTCCCAGTGGTCGCGTCCGGTGGTCTCGGTGAAGGCGGCGGGCAGCACCAAGAGGTCGATTTCGCCCATGGCGCGAAAGAATTCGGGAAAGCGCAGGTCGTAGCAGATGCCGAGTCCAATACGGCGCAATGGCGGCGCTTTGCTCTTTTCGTCGCCGGTTTTGGGCGATTTGCCGTTGGTGGCTTGAATGCCGCGTCCTTTGTCTTTGGTCAGCGAGGTCGACCCGGTCTGGAAGTCGTAGATGACGACGCGTTCGCCGGCTTCGATATAGTTCGATTCGTCGTAGGCTTCGTCGCCTTGACGGAAGCCGAACAAATGCATTTTGTTGTAGCGCGCGACGCAGGCGCCATCGGGAGCGAATAACAGGCAGGCGTTGCGCGTTTGGCTGGGATGCGTCGCTTGCAGCGGCAGCGAGCCGCCGACCAGCCAGAGCTTATGCTGTTTCGCCATGCGCGCGAGAAAGTTTTGCAGCGGTCCGTGGCCCGCGGGTTCGCAGATTTTTTGGCGTTCGGCGTCGCCGGCGCCGATCATCGGAAAGTATTCCGGCAGTGCGACCAATTCCGCGCCGGCGGCGGCGGCTTCGGCGATCAGCCGTTCGGCCGTGACGAGATTGGGCGCGACTTCGGCGCCCGAGATCATTTGTAGGGCGGCAATTTTCATGGCGTCGTCTCCGTAGGTTTAACGGCGCGCGGCGCGCCTTTGAGTTTTTCGACTTTGGGGTCGTTCCAGCCACCGCTGACGGCGTATTCGAACGAGAAGGCTTGATCGAGCGGATCCTTGAGCATTTTTTGCGCCACCCAGGCGACCGCGCCGGCGATCGGACTGGCGAGCATCGCCGTGCCGACCGCAAAGCTTTCGCCGATGGTGGGCTGGACGCGGACTTTAAGCTGTTGCGTTTCCTCGCCGAGATCGATGGCGCCGTCCATCGTGATGCGCGCCGACGGTCCCTGGATCTGTAGATTCTTGGTATGCATCATGCCGTGCGCGATATCGAATTGGCCTGAAATCGTGTCGAACGCCAGTCCTTCGCTGAAAATATCCCGAAAATCCAAGGTGATGCGGCGCGGCAGCGATTGCAGACTGAGGATGCCGAGCAAGCGTCCGACGCCGGGTTCGAGTTTATTGAATTGGCCATTGACGGCGTCGAGCTTCATTTGCCCGCTCATGCTGGGGTAATCGACGACGAAGGGCGGGCCGTTCCATGAGACCGTGCCGCTTAAATTGACCGCGCCGCGTTTGACGGTGTTCGGATAACCGAAGCGCACCAGCAGCCGGTCGATGCTGCGCGAATCGAGGCTGAAGTCGAGCCGGGTATTGGGTTGGATAGTGGACTGGATAGTGGGCTGGATAGCGGCCCGAGTCGGACTCGGTTTCCAGCGGCCATTGACCGTCAACGCGCCGTCTTCGTTCTTGATGTCGATCTTGGTATGCCAAAAGCCGTCGCGGTTTTCGGCGGCGACGCCGACCGTGCCTAGCGTGCGGTCTTTGTAGGCGAGTTTGTCGATGGCGATGTCCAATGCGGGCAGGCTGTCGATCACTTGGTCGGCTTTGGCCTGCAAGGCGTCGGCGTCGAAGTTGCTGACGGCGCTGTCGGGGAGGGCGAATTGGGCGATGCGTCCGCTGAGTTTGCCCGCACCGCTGCCGTTCCAGTCGAAGCGCCCGGTAAGCTCGCGGCTTTTGAGGTCGATACGGCTCAGCAGCGCATCGTTGCGTTGAATCGCGAGGCGCACGTCGTGGAAGCTCTTATCGAACACGGTCAGGTCGGCGCAGCGCAGCTCGATCGCGAGCGGCGGCAATGTCGCTATGGCTGCATTCGGTGCGGCGGGGCGTGGCGGCGCATCGCTTTGCAATAACTCGCGCCAGAAGTCGACGTTGAGGCGCGGCTGATCGATGGCGATCGCCAAGGAACGCTCGGGCAAGGGCGGCGCAGGCATCTCGCCGAGGGTTAAAAAGCCGCGCTCCAGCGTCGGCCAAGCGGCGGCGGGGTCGTGACGGCGCACCGCTTGCAGGCGCGCTTTGCCCAGACTGAGGTCGATCAGGTCGCGCCTAGCCGTCTCGTCAGCGCCGACTTTTGCGCGCGCACCGATCGGCGGCGGCGCGGCTTTACGTTCGAAGCCGAAAGCCATGGTTTCGATAGCGGATTTATTGAACGGCGCGGGCAGGCTGGACGAGACGCCGAGCAGATTCGAGACGACGCGGACTTCGGCGGACTCCTTTTTGCCGCGTATCGTCGCCTGCCAGGGGGTGACGCCCGACAGATGGGCGAACAGCGGATGCGGGAATTCGCGCGCCAGGTTGGCGATGCTGATTTCGCCCTGGGCGTTCACCTGTAAATTGCCTGCCGACTTGATATCTACGGTGAGTGGCGAGCCGAGCAGCTGGGCGCGCAGGCCGCGCGCGTCCAGGCTGTCGCCGGTAAAACGCAACGGGCCGCGCACCTCGGTCAGCGGCGGCAAATCGGCATCGACCTTGACTTGGGCGCCGTCGAAGCGATAGCTGCCTTCGATGCGCGTGGTCTCGATGCGCTGTAAGGGCAGCGTCAGCTTGAGATCCAACTCGCCGGGCCCGTCGGCGCGCATCTCGGCGGTGCTGTGGTCGATCCATGCATCCACCGGACTCGCGGCGATGAATTTCAGAAAGTGCGCCGTGTTGCCGCCGGCTTTGCCCTTGACGACCAGAAGCTCTTCTTTATGTTCGAGATCGGCGATTTCCGCCGTCACCTCGCGTAAATCGATCTCGCCGATTTTGCCGCGTCGTCCGGTGATCAGCATGCGTTCGCCCGAGAACAGCAATTCGCCTTCGATTTGCGCGATGCCGGGCCAGCGGTCGGCATAATGCAGCGTGGCGTCATGAATTGTGCCGCGCACCTCGAACAGGCCACCGCGTTCGTCGCGTCCACCCTGCCCGCCGCGAAACGGGAATTTGTCGAGATCGCCTTTAAGCGTCACCATTACGTCGGTCGCATAACCGCCCAGCAGCCCGGTGCGCAGCCACTCGCGCACCTGCGCGCCGACCTGCAACGGGATATAACGCCAGACGGCGGTGGCGTTGCCGCGCGCCAGACGCGCCGACAGGTCGATCTCGCCGGGCCTCTGGCCGCGCGAGCGCCAAAAGCCGTGCGCCTCGCCATTGCCATCGGCATTATTGAAATTGGCCTTCTCGATATCAATGCGCACGCTGTCGCCGTCGATTTTCCAGCCGAGATCGGCCTGGAAGGCGTCGAGCGCCACGCGCGGATCGGCGAACACTTTGGGCAGATCGACCCAGGCGCGCTGGCCGCCCAGTTGCACGCTGCCGCGATCCTGATTGCCGTCGATAAAGCCGTCGACGCCATTGACGCCCGGCATCAGTTCGAAGGCATTCCAGCTCAGCGCCTCGAAACGGCTGCGCAGGCTCCATTGCACCGGCGTGGCGGGAGCGGGCGATGCCGTTACTGTGGCGGCAAGGGCGGCGGGTAGGCCCTTCCACTCGAGTTGAAAATCGATCAAGCGCCCTTGCGGCGCAATCAGCGCGAGCTGTTCGCGCAGTGCGATGGGCAGCGGCAGATAGGCGGATAGTTGTGTATAGGCTTTGACATCGAAGCG
>DATETD010000291.1:0-4580 GCA_035283885.1 Rhodocyclaceae bacterium | reverse complement strand
CCCAGCCGCTGCACGGGGCGACTGCCGTCTTTCCCCGCGCCGCAATTGGCGCAGAACGCCGCCGCCGCGCCATTCGGCGAATCGCAATAGGCGCAACGCCAATCGACGCCGACGTAATTATGCCCACGTACTTCGACTTCCTTATCCGGCGGCGGAAAATAGCGTTTGGCGGGATCTTGCGCCGCGCCGCAGACCGGACAATGGCGTTGCGACTTGGCGAGCAATCCGTCCACACCGCAGGATGCGCAATTCCACAGCATTTCATAGTAACGCTCGCCCATCGATTCCGCCCCCTATCCTTGCCGCTATTACGATGCGCTGGGTTTGGCCGCCGTTTTGACCTTCTTGGGCGACTTTTTCGGCGTCTCGCCACCGGGCTTGGGCGTCGGCGTCGATTCTAGCTTTTTCGCCTCCATCGCTTCGCGCTGTTCCAAGGTGCGCGCCTGCTGCAATTGACGACTAATCGCCTGCGGCGCTTCGGGCGCTCGCGTCGCGCCCATTTGCGCCGGCACGGAAAAGGACGACAACATACCGACGACCCAGACTGCTGCTGCGATTGTTTTCATTTCGATTCCTTTCCAAATGGGAAGCGGCATTATCGCCGATTTGCAATCGCCTGCCGATAGATTCATAACGCCATGCCGATCCGTCCCGCCAGCGCCGACTTTCAAAACCCCAATTCGCGCCAGATCAAGACCAAGACGGCGCGTGCAAACGTCAGGCCCGGCGCTTCCCATCGGCCATGGATCGTCGCATGCCCGCGCCAACTTTGTCGATCCAGACTACCCAAGGACGTATCGTCCACGCTCAAAACGACCCGATACACCGCCCGCTCCGGCGCCCATAGGCCATGCTTTTCCCTCGCCACAATCGAGCCGCCGAACTGCGTCGCCAATTGAGCGTTCGGCAGTATCCGCGTGGCGTCGCGATCGATGGCGCTCACCGTGAGCGATAGCGTCGGCCCCTCCAACCCATCGGTAAAGAAACGCCCGCTATCCCCGACGGCGATCCGACGCACGGCGTCTTCGTCCAAATAGGTTTCCACATACCAGCGTTTCGGATCGATCAGCGCGCCCAGACGTTCCTTCTGCCCCACCCAGGCGCCCACTTTCAATTCCGGATCGAGATCGCGCAAAACGCCGTCGAACGGCGCCGTCGGGGCATACAACTTCATTTCGGCCATGACGGCGGCCAGCTCGGCTTGCGCCGTGCTTTCGTCTTGTTGCAACACTTGCAGATTCTGGCGTTGAGCGGCGTCGACACCGGCGGCGCTCGCCTGCCACTGCAAACGATCCAGCCGCGCCTGCGCCCGACGCCAGCGCAGTTGCAGCTCGGGCGAGGTCAGTTCGAGCAAGATTTGTCCGGCGGCGACCGCGCTGCCTTCGGCCCACGGCAAGTTCACCACTTGCGCACCCGTCGGCGCATAAATCGGATAGCTTTCCGTAGGTTTAAGCAGCGCCGAGGCCGACTGACGCGTCGGCCAGGGCAGCACGAACAGCACCAGCAGACATAAAGCGCCGAGGACGCTACGCCAAGCTCGCGGTCGCTCTGTGCGCAGCGCCCAGCGCCCGGAACTTTCGGTCTTCAGCAAGCCCGGCCATAACTTGATTTCGCTCCACAACGGCAGCAGCACAAACCAGCCGATTTCCACGATAAATAAAAACACACCGACGATCTTGATGAAAAAGGTATACACCAAAACGGCGATCCCCAAAAATATCGCCAAGCGGTAAATCCAAGTAAGGTAAGCGAACAGTATCAGTCCGCGCTGCCGACCCACCGCGAAATACTCCGGCGGCGGCAGCCCCAGACCAAAGAGGCGTTCGCGCATGTCCCAGCGGGCCAAGGCGAAGGCGCGGCTATGCAAATTAGGCATATCCAACCAATCGGAAAGTAGAAAATAGCCATCGAAGCGCATAAAAGGGCTGGTGTTGATCGCCAAGGTCGCAATCCATGTCGTCGTCGCCAGCATAAACGCGATGGATTTCGGCAATCCTTCCGGCAGCAAGCCCCACGCCAAGGTCGCCCACACGGCGACAATCAGCTCGGTGGCGACGCCCGCCGCCGCCACCGCCAAGCGCCGATGGCGGTCGGCGAGCTTCCAGACTTCGTTGGTGTCGGTATACGCCATCGGCCACATCACCAGAAAAGCGACGCCCATCGCCGGCACTCGACAGCCATAACGCTTGGCGGTAAAGGCATGTCCCAACTCGTGCAGCACCTTGACCGCCGTCAACGCTAGTCCATACCCCAGCAAACCGTTCCAGGAAAAGGTATCGATCAAGGTGGCCGAAAAGCGCTCCCAATCGCGATGCACTTCGACGATTCCCACCGCCAAGGCGATCAGCGTCAATTGCGCAAAACCGCGACTATACAAAGGCGCAATCCGGCCCGACCAACGCTCCAGCCAGCGATCGGGACGGATCAGCGGGATGCGGAAGAAGAGATAGTGATGCAGCAACCAGCGCGCCCAAGTGCCGCGCATGTTGGCGAGTCGCGCGGCAAACTGCCGCGCGCTGTCGACGCCGCTAGGCTGCGCCAACTGGTTGTCCACCAGAAACCGCGCCACCGCCTCGACATCGCTCGTATCGGGGCGTAAGCTGGTCTCGGCGCTCACCGCATCGACAATGGCTTGCGGCTCATCCAAGCGCCAACGTCCGACGATCTAGAACACCAGCCAGTCGATGCGAAAGAATTGATTGCGCACCGGGTCGTGCAATGTCCAACTGGGCTGGCCATCGGCCAAATGGGGGCCGGGATATAAGGCGAGTTCCTCTCGCAATATAGGAAGCGGCACCTCACCACCCTATCGTTTGGCGCACATACGCCAGCGGGCGACGCAATACCCAGTACGCCAGCGGCGTCCAACTGCCCGAAAGTTTGGCTGTGCCTTTCAATCCCACCCTATGGTCGGTTTTGCCGTCCAACACCGCGCGCACCCGATAAGCATAACCGCCGTCCGGGCGCGGCGCGGCGTCGTGGGCGACATACCGAATGTGCGCCGTTACCGGAAACAGCGGGCTGGCGTTCAAGTAAAGACTCACCGGCGCTCCAGCTTGCAGCGGGATGGCGTCGCCTAGCGACAACCACGCTTCGACCTCCACATCGTCGGGCGCCGCCACCCGCATGATCCGCTCGCCCGTGACGACCGGCTTGCCGATCCATTCGCTAGGATCGTCGAAGAGTGCGATGCCGTCTTGCGGCGCAACGACATGCGCACGTTCCAATTGACCTTGCAAGTAATCGGCTTCCGCTCGCCGCTCCTCCACCTTGCCCATCAACACCGCAAGATTGCCTTTGTATTTACTTTCCGACACCGCCAACTGTGCGGATTGCCGATACTCCGCCTCGGCGCCGGCCAAGGTCTGCCGCGCCACTTCCAAGCGACTCTTGAGCGGCGCTTCGTCCAGGGTAAACAACGCTTGGCCGGTCTTGACGACTTCATTGGGCTTGACCAGAAAATTGCCGACAACCCCATCCTGAGACGCACGAATCACCGCCGGATCGGCCGGAACCAGTTCGCCGGGCGCCAACACGGTCAGACGAACCGGAAAGAGCAACAGCGCCGCTATGCCCGCCGCCCAATACACGCGACGCTGTCGCCACCATTTCCGCTCCGGTTCTAGGCGCCACTGTGCGCGTAGCGCCAGCAGCCAGCGTCGCCAAGACCACGCACTCGGGCGATGGCGGCTGAGCCAGGCATGGCGCCAGATCTCCATCCATTCGGCCAATAGAGAAATTTCCATCTCCTGCCAAGGGGTCTCCCGCGCCAACATGACGCCGCCGAAAACCGCGGCGGCACTCTCGGCGGAATCCGTCGTCAAGGGCAACCACAGCCCATAGCCGGGCAGCCATTCGGCCCATTCGCTCGCGAGCTCGTCGGGCAGCTCCGACGCTTCGATACGACAAGGCCGGCAGCGGTCCGCAGCCACATGCCGACAAACCCGCTCCAGCCACTGCGCATAGGGCGCGTTGGCCTCTAATTGAACCACACCCGATAAGGTCTTGACGCCCTCCTCCGCCAACCATAGCGCCGCTTGGCGATAAGCGACCAAGTCGTGGCTATCGTTGACCGCCAGAAAGCCGAGCACCGCGGTGTCGCTCGCTTGCCGCGCGCGCCGCGACAGATCGAGCAGTAATCCCAAGCAATGAGCGGGAATCTCGATCGTTTGCTGCGAATCGGGCTGTATCGACATAGATGCGTCTCGCCCCTTAGAGTGTGCGCGGCGGCGGCGTCAAGCGCGCGAACGATGCGGATTGGCGACTCGCCAGCCGAATTTGCTCGCTCAGACTCGCGCGTCCCGTCGGCAGTTGCCGACCGACGAGCGAGCGTTTGCCGTTGGGATTGGGGTCGTCCAGCGCGCTACGCGGTTCCGCCGTCGGTGCCGAAGGTTTATCGTTTGGCGCGGTAGTTTCGTCGGACGGCGGCGAGCTTTGCGTCGCCCCCTCGGCAAGGTTGATTTGGAAGACCACCACCGCCTCGCGTCCATCCGCGTCGCGTGCAACCATGCGAATACTCATCGCCGCTTGCTCGCCCGCGGGCGGTCGCCCGACAAACTTACCGTTCGCCGCATCGAAAC